>CALLZK010000019.1 GCA_937858275.1 uncultured bacterium | reverse complement strand
AAAGAAATTCCAGAAAGGGAGTTGAGAAAGATTTTGGGGGTGGAGTAGGGGGGGTGGTTATGATTTATTATATATTTCAACAGTTTCTTTTAACATCTCAGAAATTTTAAATCTTTCTTTTACAAAATTGTGTAATTTTTTTGCATGCTCTTTTCTCATGGCATCATCTTTTAAATATAATTCTATTGCCACCGCCAAAGATTTTGAATCTTTTGGTGGTATTAATGTTCCGTTAATACCAGATTCTATGATATTTGGTATTCCACCCACTGTTGTTGAAATAACTGGTAATTCTGCAAATCCGGCCTCAATTAATACATAAGGCAAACCCTCTTTTAGTGATGGTAGTACAAAAATATCAAAAGCTTTTAAATATTCGTACGCATTATCAACTTGCCCAGTAAAAATAGTTCCTGTATTTATACTCTTATTTAATTCTTCTAATTCACTTCGACTTTCCCCATCACCGATTATGATAGATTTTATTTTCTCATCTTTTAAATATCCCAATGATTCTAAAAAGTATTTTATACCCTTGTTTTTATTTAATTCGGCAATTGTTCCAATTAAAATACCGTCAAAATCATAACTAAGCATCTTTAATCTGGTTTCTTTTTTTGAAATAAAATTTATTTCTGAAATGCCGTTTTGGATAAAAATTGATTTTTTATTTACAAAAAACATTTTTTTTGAAATATTTAAATCATTTTTTGAAATAAAAATATTTTTGTCAGATAAAAGTAAACTTATATATGAACCTATCCACATTATGGTTTTCCAAATAATAGATCTTGGCTCAAGAAAGGGGAAGCCGTGTATTGTTTGGATGATTTTTATTTTTTGCTTATTATGTATGTTATAAATTGTTCCAGCTACTGAACCAAGTAGCGAAGCCTTAGGACTATTTAAATGTATAATTTTTGGCTTTTCCGAATCAATTATTTTCAATATCTCTCTGATTGCTTTTATTTCTTTAAAAAAAATAATTTCTTTTTTTAAATATGACAATTTTATTGTTTGAATATTTGAAATATTTTCTGAATTATATTTATCTATTTTTTCAAATAATTTATCGTCGCCCGATTGACCTGCTGAAATGACTACTTCAAAATTATTTTTATCTAAATTTGTGGCAATGTCATAAACATATCTTTGAGCACCACCCCAGTTTGATTTCGTAATTATAAAAAGTATTTTGTTTTTTGGTGACGTTTTCATATTTTAGGATACGGAATATTGTATAACATTTTTGAATATTTGTTTTTTGCCATACCCCAAATTATCATATTATTTTCGATTAACTCAAAGTCTTTTTTCATAAACTTAACATGATAAAATAAAACCCCAGCAGATTTTCTAGTAAAGTACATTTTTAATGGTAAAACAAGAGTTTCACACTTTTGTCTGTTTATAAAATATGTTTTTTGTGATAGGGGAAAAAAGCCACAGTCAAATCCGTATGTAAAGGGTTTGTTTTTGTTAACAAATATTTTATTATCTTTTTTTATTACATTTACACCATAAAAATATATCATTGTATCAAGCCTCTCGGATTTTATTTTTTGTATTGTTTTATTAAATTCATTTTCTATACATATATGATCAGCATCAATTTTTATTGCTATTTTTTTTGTTATTTTTGATATTGTGAAATTATAATAATTTGCCAATCCGTAAACGGAGTTATTTTTTGCCAAAATTTGCTCTAGTGATTCTGGCGGAAAAACTTTCGGCTCATATTCAAAAACTTTTATTTTTTCTGGGTACTTTTTTTGTAAATTTAAAGCAATTTGAGGGGTGTTGTCATTTGAATCGTTATATACAATAATTATCTCATCTAAATATCTTATATGTGATTCCACCGATAACTCTAATGTTTTTTCTTCATTTTTAACTCTATAAAAACCAGAAATTCCATATTCTAAACTTAACCCAATGTCTTTTTTTGTGGTTATGTATTTTTTGTATAATCCCGGATTATTTATATTTAAATATTTTTTAAAATAAATTAAACGAATAATCAAAATATATAAAAATTCTTTAATTATTCTAAAAAAGTATTTTATTGTTTTAATTAATATCATTTTTTTATATAGATATAGTAAATATATCGCAGATAGTTTTTAAATTTATTTATTAAAATATTTTTTCTGTATATATTAAAATATTTTTTAACTAATAAATAATGATTTTTTACTTGCTGGTTTTTATTTTTGTTACTTATAGATTCTGGTCCGCTTTCGTATTTTACACAAAAATCTTGTATATTATACATTTTGCCAAATGATCCAATTTTTAGCCACAAATCATAATCTTCTACATGTTTTTCTGAATCATTCTCAGAATAACCACCAATTATTTTTACAACTTCTTTTTTAAACATTACAGAAGAATGTGCAAAGCAATTTCTACCAATAATTTTTCTTCTAATTTTTTCATCCGTTTCTGGATTAAAAACTTTTTTAGTTCTATCTTTTTCTACAGAAATAATATTAGTTCCAATTAACACACATTCTGTATTTGATTCAAAAAAACTATATTGTTTTTTTATTTTATCCACATCTACCCACTCATCATCAGAATCTATTCTAGCGATGTATTTTCCTGCTGCCACATTCAGTCCAATATTTAATGATTTTTGTAGACCCAAATTGGTTTCATTTTTTATGGAAATTATATTTTTATATTTTTGTTTATTATTTTCAATTATTTCTTGAGTTTTATCAATAGAAGCATTATTAATTATAATAACTTCTAAATTTTTGTAACTTTGATTCAAAATACTATCAATTGCTCTTTGTAATGTTTTTTCACCGTTGTATACGGGCAATATAACTGAAATTTTTTCTTTTTGTTCTATATTGTAATCCATTCTTTTGGTATTATGTTCGTATTTGTAGTCAATTTGTTTTTGAACCAGTATTTTGGAGCTATCACTATTTTATCACCATTTTTATTTAACCACGCACCCCACCATGCAAATGTGGAATTCGAAATTATATTATTTTTACAAACTGACATTAAGTATATTTCCTCGTATTCTTGTAATTTTTTATCTGATATAAAAAATATTTTCTCAATTTCTGATAAGTTTTCCTTTGCCCATTTAATATCGTCTGTAAAAATAAAAAAATCAGTATTTTTTTCTTTTTTCAAATTTATTATTTGATTTATAGAATCAATATAATATTTTTTATCGCAAATATGAAAAAGTTTAATATTATTTTTATTTAGATAATCCGATCTTCTTATGTGAATTGCTGTAGGATTTGTCGAATTTTTAATTTTACTTTCTAATTCTTTTGTTGTTGAAGAAATTGTCTTTGGTGAAAATTCTTGTTTTATTAGGCTTTTTATATTTTTGAAATAATCTTCACTTTGATAATAACCATCTTCTTTTTTTATATTTAAATAGCTCAATATCGCCTCAAATTTATTTTTTATATAATTATTTTTTTTATCTATAAAATTTATTTTATCAGATATGTTGTAAACATCTAACCTAAAAGACCTCATTCCATTTTTTGGAAAATTTTTCACAAACAATATTTTTTCTCCAGCAACACTTAAGGCTCTTCCATATGCATATTGAAACATTTGATTACCCAGACCACCTTTTATTTCTATTTTTTTCATAATAAAATTTTAAAAATCTTAATAAAATAAACTAATATCTTTTTTTTATCTTTAAACTTAATAAATCTTATATCAAAAACATTAAACATCATTATTTTACTGTATCTTAAAAAAATTATTATCTTATATAGTAAATTATTTTTTATTTTATCTTTATGTTTATAAATTAAATCAATGTCGGATTGAAATGAAAAAAAATTACTTTGTATTTTTTTAGATAAATTATCTTTGTGTCTTCTCATTTTTAATAAAATTTTATCATTATAATATAGTTTACTTTTATCTATCATTCTGATCCACATATCTATGTCAGCTGCACATCCCATATTTTCATCAAATAGACCAACTTGTTGCACAATATTTTTTTTAAAAGTTATGGATGACGGCAAACCAACTCTTATCTTTCCGGAAAAATATTTTAGCATAAAATATTCTTTATCTACCAATCCAGAAAATGGTAATATTTTAAAACTACTAGCGTTAAAAATTTTGTTGTTTATATTTTTTGAATTTTCGTCTATTGTTTCATAATTTGAACATATAAAATCGACTGAATTTTTTGTAATTTCTCTGATTTCGTCTTCTATGCAATTTTTATTTAATAGATCGTCATCTCCCATTATTTTTATATATGCACCGTTAGATTTTTTTATGCAAAAATTCCAATTTTGTATAAAACCAATATTTTTATTATGTCTAAAAAATACGATCCTATTATCATTAAAAAAATTAATCACATCATCTAATTCGACTGTTGAACAATCATCGGATATGATTATTTCAATGTTTTTATAACTTTGATTTACTACACTTTCAACCGCACCCTTTAACAGTTCTTTTCTATTAAATGTTGGTATACAGACACTTACCATATTTGAATTGTTGAACATGTTAATTTTTTTTACAAGTAATTATTATGAAATCTTTTTTTTCAATTTCATCAATTATTTGGTGATCTTGGTAATTTTGATAATTAATTGATACAAGCTCTAATTTTGTTTTAAATAGCCATTTTTTTATTTTATTTTCATCAATTAAAAAAGTTTTATGAAAACCCATTTTTCTGGCAACATAATCATTCTTTTGCATATATGGTACTGAAAATATCAACATGCCCCCTTGTTTCATTGAATTGTGGAAATTGCTTAAAACATTTAATATTTGGGATTCTTCAAAATGTTCAATTGTTTCAAAAGAAATTATTTTATCGAAATAGTTATTGTATTTTAAATCTAGTAAATTCATGCAAATAAATTTTGTGTTATTTACATGTTTGTATCTTTTCTTAATTTTATCAATTAATTTTTTATCTATATCAACGGCTACGACCTCTTTGGCTTTTTCAGAAATTAAAACAGAACCATATCCAGTTCCACAAGCCATATCACCAACAATGTCGCCCGCAAATATATTTTTATTAGCAAATTCGTATCTTTTATAATGAGATTTTTGATAAATGTTAAAATTTGAATATTTCTTTATATTATCATATTTTATATCAACCCTCTCACCCCCATTTTCTAGTGTGAAATAATTTCTCATTTTGAATATTATTATTTCGTATATAACTTTTATTATCTTAATCATTATTTTAAATTAAAAATAAATTTACTAACGTATCCTTTTTAGATAACCATCCACATTAAAGGTGGCATTTTTTCCGAAAAAATCACACCACTTTCTATCCACGATGTATTTTGTATTTTTAGCAGTGAATTCTTTTATTGCTCTAATTGGCCCACCATTATATTTTTTTGATAAGCCCAATTCATTTATGATCCCATCTTCCACAATGAAGTATGAATTTAACGAAACCACCTCCGAAAATTTCTCAAGCGCACCAAGAGTTTCTTCGTACGTATGCGAACCATCTTCTATAACCAGAATTTTTTTAAATCCAGTTGTTTGCTTTAAGTCATATTTTTGCCAACCATCATAAAATGTTTTTATTCTCTTGTGTTGTTTTAAAATAAAATTAGACTGATCTTTAATATCAATTGTATGTAAAATACCATTTCCAATAGTTTCTAATATGTCGGCCAAATATAAAGCACCTCCACCAATATTTGTTCCTATCTCTATAATTAGATCTGGTTTTATTTCACAGATGATCATTTGATATAATACATAGTCAAACGGGCACCTAATCGCCTTTATGTTTCTGTATGTTATTTTGTGGTGACCATTATATATAGTTTTTGTGTCAAAAAATACAGATTTTTTTGATTTTTCTTCACCACTCTCTTTTTTGTTGAGATTTAATAATATTTTTTTAATTTTTTTAAACATTTTTTTTATAATTAAATATTTTATAATCATTGAATAAAAAATGATTTATTTGATCACGGTTTAATTATTAAACCCTGACAAGTTGGCAGAGAAAGTATTTCAATCCCTTTTGATCTTGCAAATTCATCATGCCCACTCTTTTGCTCATTATGCGAATTGGCATATCCATAGTCGTCAATTATAATTATACCACCACTGACCATTTTATCCCAAAAGAAATTTAATGCGGCTAACTCTGGTTGAACGCAATTCATGTCCACAGATAGGTAACATATCTTTTGTGATTTTACCAATTCTAGAGTTTCTGGAATGGCACCTTTTATAATTTCTACATTAAATTTTTCAAAGGTTTTTTTAACGTCCTCAAATAAATTTTTTCTATCTTCATAAGACATACTTTTATTTCTTTCCATTTCTTTTTTGCTACTAAATCTCTCATCTAAACCTTCGAAAGTGTCTAGTAAATAGTATTTTTTATTTGTTTTATTGAAGTCAATATAATTTATCACAGCCCTTGCAAAAATTCCCGTATGAACTCCGCAATCTACAAAATCACCATCTAATTTTGAGGCATGTTTGGCGGCCCAACACAATGTATGTATTCTCCAGAATATTTCATAATTTTTTAACAACATTCCATTATCAGTTGATTTTCCTAATTGATATGATTCTATAAACAATGGGTCTTTGATAAAATCAGCATTGTGATAAGTGTACAATAAATCATGCGCATATGTTATTTGCGATTTCGGCAATAAGAAATATTTTCCAGTAATTAATTTATATATGAATAAGGGAAATCCTAATATTTTTTTAAATTCTTTTTTCACGGCGTAATTTTACATTATTTATGGTTTTTTATAAATAGCGACATTATTATAAGTGACAGTATTATTGATACGGCGGCACCACTTAACCATATTTTGGGTATAAATATTGTATTAAATATAACATTAGATATTCCACCAATAAAAGTGGTTCTTATTAAAATGCTGCCTTTATTTATGCTTATTAAATAATATATATTAGTATGTATATAAAATAATAGAATCAACACCCACACATAAATCCTCAACACAGGCACCGCACCCCCATAACTTTCTCCAAACAAAACACTAATTATTTGTTCGGCAAAAATTGTCATGGGGATGGCGATTGAAATAGCAATACCAAACATCAGTCTATACAGTTTTTTCATCCTTGCTTCAAAAAATTCATTACTTATTTTTTTTGAATTAACAATCGCGGGGAATAGTGAGGCACATATTATTCCTGGCACAAAATACCACACCTCCGTCAATTTTACTGCTACAGCATACAAGCCGACCTGTTCGTCTCCCAGCATGTGTTTTATCATAACTTGATCAATTTTCATATATATACCAATTGCCATCGCTGAAAACATTAGCGGCCAAGAATCTTTCAAAATAGAAATAGCAATTTCTTTTTTGAATTTCCAATTTTTGAAATGATGACCGTTTTTCAAAAAAGCCAATATAAACAAAGTTGCCAATACACAAGCTTCTACAAAAAATATAAAAATCAACCAAAAAATTCCTTTGTTCAAAATGATGACTAATATTTTTAAACAAACTGCAACTATTGTTGCAATTATTTGAGATCTAACTATATTTTTTGCCAAAACTTGAGATTGAAAATATATTTCTATAACATTAAATGCTTGCGGAATAAAAGTTAATGAAAAAAGCAAAATCAAAATCAAGGTAAAATTATCAGATATTGTCAGAAATGAAACTATTGCAATTAACAAAATTGTCAAAAATGCTCCAAAAAGTTTTATAAAAAAACCCGTTCCAATCAAATCATCTTTTTTATTGTGATCTTTTACAATTTCTCTATTTACAATCCCGTCAATACCAAAAGATGCCAAAAATCCAAATAATCCAACAAAACTAATCGCATAATTCATCAAGCCATAATTTGCCGGTCCCAAATATCTAGCAATATATGCTCCCACAAAAAAAGACACCGCCAATGAGAACATTCTTCCAAAAAACATCCAGCCCGTATTTCTTAGATATTTTTGAAAACCGGCATGTCGCCATTTTTCTTTTATGTAATTTATATCAAAACTCATAAATAATATTATTAAGCATATCTTATTTTTCACCAAAACAAAACTTCAAAAGACATTAGCCGACATCATTTTTTTCTGATATAGTCTTTCTATTATGACAACAGAAGATTTTAAAAATATTTTAAAATATTTAATTTATATTGGAATCGGTGCATTATTATTTACACCCTTCATCGTTTCTAATTCTTTATTATTTCCATACATTACCGGCAAAGCTTATTTTTTCAGGATAATAGTAACCACCATTTTCTTTTTGTGGGTTATTTTGGCAATTTATGATAGGGAATATAGACCAAAAAAAAGTTTTATACTTTACTCTCTATTAGCATTTTGTGTTAGTATTTTGATCTCAAATATTTTAGGCCCAAATTGGACTGCTAGTTTTTGGAGTAATTATGAAAGAATGGAAGGTTACATAACCATCATTCATCTTCTCGCTTTGTTTTTGGTGGCTAGCCATACTTTAAAGACCCAAAAACACTGGAACTGGTTTTTTAATGGTCTAATATTGTCCAGCTTTTTGATTATCATATCAGCTTTTTCTCAAATGCTTGAAAATGGTTTTGGATATAGAATAGACACAAGACTTGGAAACTCTACCTATCTTGGTGGATATATGCTAATGCTTTCTTTTATTTCTCTATTTATGATGATCAGACAATTTGCAAATTCTGATTTTTCAAAAAAAATCTCAATTTATTTAATTGCTTTTTATAAAATCGCCTTCATTTTGCAAACCATAATTTTATTTCAAACTGGTACAAGGGGTGCAATGATTGGTTGGTTTGTTGGACTTTTCGTTTTTGCTGTTATCGGCATTTTTGGAGATATTTTTTCCAAAAAACAAATTGAGCAAAATATTACAAACACAAAAACAGAATCAAGTACAAATTTCCTTGCTAATATTTTTATAAAAATTCGTCAAAATATAAAATGGATTTTTTCTTTAATTATAGTCGTTTTGATAATTTTTATTTCTGCAATTTTTTATTATAAAGATTCAGATTTTATAAAAAACAATGTTGCTTTTGGTAGACTAACAAGCATTAATCTATCAGAGGGTACTGCTAATGCTCGTATTTTGAATTGGCAAATTGCTTGGCAGGGATTTTCTGAAAGACCAATTTTGGGTTGGGGACAGAGCAACTATAATTTGGTTTTCGATAAATATTATCTACCAGCACTTCATGGTAATGAAACCTTTTTTGATCGTGCCCACAATATAATTTTTGATTGGTTAATTGCCGGTGGTTTTGTTGGATTAATTTTGTTTTTATTAATTTTGGATTCATTTATCTACACCATTTGGTCAAGAAAAAATAATCTAAAATTATTAGAAAAATCAGTTTTGTTTGGTTTTCTGTCTGCCTATTTTATTCACAATCTGTTTGTCTTCGACACAATTGTTAGTTATTTTATTTTCTTTATGATTTTGGCTTATGCACATTCGATATCTGCTACTCAAATAAATTTTATGCAAAAAGATTTATCAGAAATTTCCAAAAAATCTTTTGCTGTTTTGGCTATTTTATCAATCCCAATTTTTATTTACTATATAAATATTCCAAGTTATCTTTCAAGTAAAGACACCGTCAATGCTACAAAACTTATAAAACAATCAAAAGAAACTGGTTTGTATGAGTATTTTTATCCTCAAGGAATTGCCACAAACCTGTCTTTATTCCAAAAAGCTATTGATAGAAATACATTTGGAAATTCCGAAATAAGACAAAAGATGTTTCAAATTTCAGAAAATGTTTTGTTGATAGATGATGAGAACTCGCAAGAAATAAAAGATCGTTTTTTGCAAACTGCTATTGATGAAATGATACAACAAGCACAAGATTTTCCTTATGATGCAAAATATAAATATTTAGTCGCTATGTTTTTTGCAAGGTTCGGTGATTATGTAATGTCTGAAAAATATTTCAACGAACTTTTGGAAGTTTCCCCAAACAAACAAGCCACCAGACTACCGTTAATTTCGGTTTATCAATTATCTGGCCAAAAAGATAAAGCATATGAATTTGCAAAAGAAACATATTTGCTAGATAAAAGTCATGATGATATTTGGTTAGAATATGCAAAAGCATCTTTTGAATATGATAAAAAAATATTTGATTTGATTTTGGAAGAAGCATTTGAAGAAAACAAATCTCATAGAGTTAAAAAGTTTTTAGAAATTTTAGTAGAAAAAAATCCAACCAGTGCCCAAACAAAAGTTTCTTTAGCCGCTTTTTATTATCGAATAGGTGATATAGAAAATTCTTTAAAAGTTTTGGATTTGGTTTCAGAACAATTTCCAAATTTAAAAAATCAAATTGAAATTTTGAAAAAAGATGTCATTTCGGGAACCTTGAAAGTTCAATAATGATGTTCAATAATGCCATTAAAGATATCCACACCCCATCTTTTTAAAAGACTTGCTTTTTTCTGAAATATCTGCTATATTATTGTGGTGAGTGTAGGCATTAGTCTTCACGAACGAATATCTGCATAAGTCCCCGCTTCGGCGGGGATTTGTGTTTTTGGAAATGCTAAAAAACAAAAATACCGCCTTAAATAAGCGGTATTTTAAATTATGTCCTTTGGCGGTCAGTGGGCGCTAGCTCCAACGAATATCTATTTGTGAGTGCGATGCACTGACCACCACAAGACACAATTTTTCAACCTTCATATTATAACAACTTTTATATTTTTTAGGCAAGTTTTATTTTGATGCTCATGTCAATAATTTGTGAACATGCTTTTATTTTTATTTTAGATTATAAAAAATAATTTTTTCTAAACAAAACATCTTTTGAGTTCCTCCGCAGTCTTTTTTAGTCAAGTGTAACTTGACTAAAAAAGGAAACGAGGATAAGAACGAAAAAAGGTGTTTTGTTTTTTAAAAACTTAATTTATTTATAATAAATAATTTTTTATTTTTTCAAAAAATTTTTAAAAAAAAGTTATCCACATTTTTTTTGCAAAAATGCTTTTCAGAAAAAAATATTGTTGCGATAATTAAGTAGGGAAACAATTTTCCTAATTATTAGTTAACAAAAAAACAATGGCTGCAAAAAAAACAAAAAAAGTTGTAAAGAAAGCAACAAAAAAAGCTGCAAAAAAATCAGCAAAAAAATCTTCAAAGAAAAAAGCAAGTAAAAAAAGATAAATTTTACTTTCTATAATAGAAGAATTCAAAGCTCTCAAGAACATTGAGAGCTTTGTTTTTTTATGATAATATGTAATTTATGTCATTTTTCAGTAAATTTTTTGGAGATGAAAATTCTCGACTTTTAAAAAAATATCAAAATAAATTATTAGAAATAAATTCTTTTACAGAAGATATTTCAAAACTATCTGACGAACAATTAAAAGAAAAAACTTTTTATTTTAAAAAAAAATTAGCAGAAGGTAGTAGTCTAGAAGAAATTTTGCCAGAAGTTTTTGCCGTTGTTAGAGAAGTTAGCACAAGAACACTTGGCGAAAGACATTATGATGTTCAATTGATTGGGGGTATGGTTATTCATGATGGAAATATTGCCGAGATGAGAACTGGTGAAGGAAAAACTTTGGTTGCAACTTTGCCTGCATATCTAAATGCTTTATCTGGTCGGGGTGTTCATGTTGTAACTGTTAATGATTTCTTAGCAAGAAGAGATGTGGCTTGGATGGGACAAATTTATCATGCTCTTGGTCTTTCTGTTTCAGTTATAAATCAAGATAATTCATATATATATGATCCTTCACACACCGATACCGAAAAAGATAAAGAGAGAGATGAAAAGGGTTCATATCATATTGTCTACGATTATCTTCGTCCAATTTCAAGAAAAGAAGCTTATGATGCTGATATAACTTATGGAACAAATAGTGAATTTGGTTTTGATTATCTAAGAGATAATATCGAATATGAAACTTCAAGATTAAGACAAAGAGAATTTAATTTTGCAATTGTTGATGAAATAGACTCTATTTTAATAGATGAGGCTAGAACTCCTCTTATAATTTCAGCACCTTCAACTGAGGCAGAAAATTTATACGAAGTATTTGCCGATATTTCAAAAAAAATGATACCAAATGAGGATTACACAGTTGATGAAAAATTAAAAGCCATAAGTTTGACCGACAAGGGAATTGAAAAAGCTGAAAAGTTTTTGGGAGTTGGAAATATTTATACTGAAAAAGGTGTAAAATATGTTCATCATTTAGAAACTGCTGTTAGAGCAAAGGCATTATTTTATTTGGACAAACATTATGTAGTTAGAGACGGACAAGTAATTATTGTTGATGAATTTACCGGCAGAATGCAACCAAGTCGAAGATGGTCAGAGGGTTTGCATCAGGCCATAGAAGCCAAAGAGGGACTAAAGACCGGCGAAGAAACAAGAACTTTTGCTTCCATTACATATCAAAATTATTTTAGAATGTACAAAAAATTATCCGGAATGACTGGTACAGCAAAAACTTCCTCAGAAGAATTTTTTAAAGTTTACAAATTAGAAACAATTACAATTCCAACTAACAAACCAATCGCTAGAATTGATCATGATGATTTTATTTATCAAACAGAAAAAGGAAAATTTTTGGCATTGGTAAAAAAAATAAAAGAAATACATTCAACTGGACAACCGATTTTGGTTGGTACTGTTTCTATAGAAAAAAATGAAATAATTTCTGAATTACTTACACGAAACGGCATTCCACATCAAGTTTTGAATGCAAAAAATCATGAAAGGGAAGCCGAAATAATAGCTCAGGCAGGTAAAAAGGGTGCAGTTACAATCGCTACAAATATGGCCGGTAGAGGAGTTGATATAAAACTTGGTGGAGAACCATATGAAAAAAGCAAGGCAGATGAAATAAGATCAGTTGGCGGATTATTTGTAATTGGAACGGAAAGACATGAGGCCAGAAGAATAGACAATCAGTTAAGAGGAAGATCTGGTCGTCAGGGCGATCCTGGAGCAACTCAGTTTTTTGTTTCTCTTGATGATGATTTGATGAGGGTATTTGCCTCACCAACATTAAAAAGCATGATGGCAAAACTTGGTTTACCAGAAGACGAGCCAATTCAAAATAGAATTATCACAAGATCACTTGAAAATGCTCAAACCAAAATAGAAGGATTTCATTTTGATGCAAGAAAACATATTTTGGAATTTGATAGTGTTTTAAGTTCTCAAAGAAATTCAATTTATTCAAGAAGAAAAAAGATTCTTTCATTAGATAAAGAAACAATAGATAATGAACTTCAAGAAATAAAAAATAGGGGTGGAGAAGAAATTTCAAAAATTGTTGCACAAAAACAACAAGAATTGGGTGACGAAGAATTTTATAAAGTGATTCGCAGATTACTTTTGCAAAGTATAGACACATTTTGGATTGATCATTTGGAAACCATGGATTATACAAGATCAAGTGTTAATCTAAGAGCATATGGTCAAAGAGATCCTTTAGTTGAATACAAAAAAGAAGGATTAAGATTATTTGGTGAATTGAAAGAAGCAATTTATGAACAGGTTATAAAAATGTTACCAAATATTGGAGCTGGAGCATTTATTCAGGCCGAAGAAAGATTGAAAAAAAGTGTCAAATTAGCCCAAATGAATTCTGGCGATAAAAATAATGTCGTAAATACAAACATCTCTCATTCGCAAGAAAAAATTGGTCGAAATGATAAAATAACAATGGTAAAAGGTGACAAAGAAATACAAATAAAATTTAAAAAAATAGATGAATATTTAAAAGATGGTTGGCTAAAAAAATAATTTATTTTTATGACAAAATACATTCCCACAATAGGGCTTGAAATTCATGCAGAATTAAATACAAAAACAAAAATGTTTTGTGACTGTATTAATAATCCTGATGAATCAAGACCAAATATAAATATTTGCCCAATTTGCTTGGGTCATCCTGGAACTTTACCTACACTAAATAAAGAAGCTATAAAATTAGTTTTAAAAATCGGTCATGCTGTCGGTGGAACAATAGCCGATTATACAGAATGGGATAGAAAAAATTATTTTTACCCAGATATTCCAAAAGGTTATCAAATTTCTCAATACAAATATCCATTAGTTTCAGGTGGAAAAATACATTCTGTGCAATTAACCAGAATTCATCTTGAAGAAGATACGGGAACATCAATTCACGATAGAGGAGATTTTTCTTTACTCAATTATAACAGGGCGGGTGTTCCACTTATGGAATTGGTGACAGAGCCAGTTATTCATTCTGCCAAAGATGCCGCAGATTTTGCAAAGGAATTACAATTACTACTTAGATATTTAAATGCTTCAAATGCAAATATGGAAAAGGGTGAAATGAGGGTTGAGGCCAATATTTCTGTTGGACCAGAAGACTCAGTTAATTCTGATGGAACAGTTGATTTTTCAAAACTCGGCACAAAAGTCGAAGTTAAAAATTTAAATTCTTTTAAGGTTGTTGAAAAAGCGATTAATTATGAAATAGAGAGAATGATTGATTTGTTAGAATCTGGAAATGGAGATGAAATAGTTCAAGAAACTCGCGGCTGGGATGAGACAAAACAAAAAACTTTCAGTCAAAGAAAAAAAGAAACTAGCGATGATTACAGATATTTTCCAGAACCCGATTTGCCAAAATTAAAAATTTCAGAATTGCCCGAATTTGATGCTGATAAATTAAAATCCGAATTGCCAGAGTTGCCTTGGGAAAAAAGAGAAAGATTATCCAATTTAAATATTGGAAAAGATCAGATTGAAATTTTCATTAATGATTTTCGTTTGGCCAAAATGTTTGATGATGTATGTCAAAAAATAAATAATCAAAAAAATATTTCAGAAGAAGATAGTAAAAATAAAATAAAATTATCAGCAAATTATTTGACTACTGACTTGCTTTCTCTTGAAAAAACAGGTCCTTCAAATATTAGCCCTGAAAATATTTTTGATTTGATTGAAATGATTTCAAAAAATGAAATATCTAGTCGTGGAGCAAAAGATATTTTGGCTATTTTGGTAAAAGGAGAAGCGGCGGGTAAAATTTCTAACTCCCAAAATTTATCTGTCAGAGGGGTTGCCGAAAAACATAATCTTTTACAACAGTCAGATACTGGTGCTCTAGAAGAAATTGTCAAAAATATAATTTCCAATAATCAAAAAGTTGTCGAAGAATATCGTTCCGGAAAAACCGCCTCATTACAATTTTTAATTGGTCAAGGAATGAAAGCAACAAAAGGTTCAGCGAATCCGCAGATTTTAGCCGAAATTTTTAAGAAGAATTTGTAGTGGTTTTATATTAAAATTATTTGACTGTAATTATTTTATATAGTATTTTGCATTTAGAAAACCAAAGATGTTCTTTGGCAATATGTAAACAAAAAAATAAGGAGATTAATAAATGAACCCGCATCGTTTTAGTGTTAATTGCGGCGATTGGATTTATCCATCCAAAGATAGTAGTTGCGGTGTACAATATCCATTGTCGTATGCTTGGGTGGTGGAAATTTTTGTTCCTACTAAAGATAAAAGAAAAAAAATTTCTCCCCTGAGCGGAATCAAGAATCATTTATCTGGTCCACGATTTCTTGAGATTAGGATCGTGGATCATAACTCATTGATTGTTGAGTATTTAAAAAATCATCACGAAGAAGATTTTTCTCGAACGATTGATTTTACATTGAAATTTAATCCAGCCACACTAGCTCGATCAGATTTTTTGTGGCCATTTGGGTTTGAAAGAACACCGACTGAGTGTGTTTTCTCGGCTCCTTTAGGAATAAATCAAAATGATTGGAATGCGGTATTTTTTACCAGCATTTTACTTCAGACCAAATTGAAGGGCAGACCACTTCCTGCAGGTATTAATTTTCGAGATGCCACGATTCCAGAGATTGAATCTCTGGGTTCCTGGAATTTGTCTAGAAAAATTACTAATTCAGATGATTTTTTGTAAAGTTTTGAAACCCCCATTTTACCAGGGTGGGGGTTTTCTTATTATATTTTTTACTCGTTATTTTTATATTGTTTCTAAATTCTTATCTATTTTGCTATAATCAATTATTATGCCAACAAAAATTCACATTGGAGCAGATCATGCTGGTTTTGAATTAAAAAAAGAATTAATAGATTTTTTACAAAAAAAAGATTATGAGGTTATAGATCATGGTGCTTTTGAATATGACGAAAATGATGATTATCCGGATTTTATTTTTCCAGTTGCAAAAGAAGTTTCTTTAGATCAGCATTCTTTTGGTATTGTCATTGGTGGCTCAGGACAAGGGGAAGCAATTGTTGCAAATAGAATTCCCGGTATAAGAGCAGTTGTTTTTAATGGACAATATGAACCAATTGATGGTAGAGAAGTTCCGCAGGAAATTATTACATCAAGGCAACATAATGATGCCAATGTTTTGTCTTTGGGTGCTAGATTTTTATCGATCGAAGAAGCAAAAGAAGCAGTTGAAATGTGGCTTGATACAGCATTTTCTGGAGATGAAAGACATATTCGTAGAATTAACAAAATAGATCAAATTGGAATGTAATTTTAAAATTTTTAATATAAAATAAACTTTAAATAATTTTTAAAAAAATGTCAGAAAAAAATACAAAAATAGAAATAATTCCAACAGTTATGCCAACAGATCAAGATGATTTTATTGAAAAAATAAATCGTGTGGCAAATCTTGTAAAAACAATTCAAATTGATGTGATGGATGGACAATTTGTTCCCTCAATTAGTTGGCCATATAATTCTCCAAATGATACTTATTGGCAAAATCTTTTGACACAGCAGGAAGGTTTGCCTGCTTGGGATAAGGTTGATTTTGAAATAGATTTGATGGTTAAAGATCAAATTGTAGAAGCAAAAAATTGGATTTCTGCCGGTGTTTCAAGGGTGATTTGTCATGTTGAAGCACTGGAAAAAGATGTAAGTGCTGGTCCTAATACTAATTCACAAGAAGAATTTTTTAAATTAAAAAAAGATTTCGGAGTGGAATTATATTTGGCACTTGTTCCAACAACTAACATTTCTATTTTAGAAAAATATTTGGAAAATTTTAATGACGAGTTTGTTTCACCAGAAGAAAAAATTGACGGTGTTCAATTTATGGGAATAAATAAAATTGGTTTTCAGGGTCAACCATTTGAATCATCTATTTTAGAAAGCATAAAAATCTTGCGACAAAAATATTCAAATCTCAAAATTAGTGTAGATGGTGGTGTAAATTTTCAAACAGCACCATTATTAATTGATGCTGGTGTTACTGCTCTAGCTTCTGGCTCGCTTATCTTTAATTCTTCGGATCCAAAAGAAGCCATAGAAGAATTAAAAAATTGTTTATAAAATAAATATTTTGTTATAATAAATCTCATGGGAAACATAAGTGACGAAAAAGTAAAAGAATTACAACTAAAAGCGACCGAAATCCGTAAATCAATTATCGAATCATTGACCGAAGCCGGATCAGGACACACCGCTGGATCTCTTGGTATGACTGATATTTTTACATATCTTTATTTTTATGCATTAAAGCACGATCCAAAAATTCCAGACTGGTTAGATAGAGATATTTTTGTTTTATCAAATGGACATATCTGTCCGGGACTTTATGCCACGATGGCACATGCTGGATATTTTCCAGTTTCAGAATTACAAACTTTGCGAAAATTAGGCAGTCGTCTACAAGGACATCCTCACAGGGAATATTTGCCGGGAATTGAAACATCATCAGGACCACTTGGATCTGGATTATCACAAGCAGTTGGAATGGCCTTGGGAATAAGAATTGATTATGGAAAAACTACTAACAGATTTGTTTATTGCATGGTTGGCGATGGTGAACTTGACGAGGGACAAAATTGGGAAGCCATAATGACCGCTTCAAAATATCGTTTACAAAATCTTATTTTAATAGTTGATAGAAACAATATTCAAATTGATGGATATACAGAAGATGTTATGCCCCTAAATGATTTGAACGAAAAGTTTGAAAGTTTTAATTGGCATGTTCAGGAAATTGATGCACATAATTTTGAAATGATTGATGATGCTGTTGGTCATGCAAAATCTGTTTTTGATAAACCCTCGGTAATAATCGCAAATAGCATTCCCGGAAAGGGGGTTGAAGATTTTCAAAGAAAACCAGAATGGCATGGAAAATCACCAACAAAAGACGAAGCAAAAAATGCTCTAAAAGAATTGCGAACTTTGGCAGGCAAAATAAAATGTGATCAACTAGATTAATTTTTTTGTAAAAATAGTAAAATTTCAAAAAATAAAAAATATGATAAATAAAAAAATAAAATTAAATCCAGATCTTTTTGAAGAAAATATTGATAAAAAACCAACAAGAGATGGCTTTGGTGACGGTGTTGTTGAAGTTGGAAAAGAGGATGAAAGAATTGTTGTTTTGACTGCCGATCTTTCAGAGTCAACGAGAGCAAACAAATTCGCCGAAGAATTTCCAAATAGATTTTTTAATGTTGGAATTGCAGAACAAAATTTGGCATCAGTCGCAAGCGGTCTTGCTGCGGTTGGCAAAATTCCTTTTGCAACAAGTTATGCGATGTTTTCTCCTGGAAGAAATTGGGAACAAATCAGAACCACAATTTGTTACAATGATCAGCCAGTCAAAATAGTTGGTTCACATTCCGGGTTAACTACTGGTCCTGACGGAGGAACTCACCAAGCCTTAGAAGATATTGCTATTACTAGAGTTTTACCAAGAATGATAGTTATTTGCCCATGCGACTATGAAGAAGCAAAAAAAGCGACAATTGCTTGTGCAAAAACTTCAGATCCAACATATTTGCGATTATCTAGAGAAAAAACTCCACAAATCACAACAAAAGATACACCTTTTGAAATTGGAAAAGCAATAAAAGTTTTTGAATCAAAAGAAGAATCTGTTGATGTTGGAATTATTTCAACTGGAATTTTACTTCATAAAGTTTTAAAAATTGCCAACGATTTGGAGCAAAACGGAACTAGTGTAGAAGTTTTAAATATTCATACCATAAAACCAATTGATGAAAGTGCTATAATAGAATTGGCCAAAAAATCTGGAGCCATAGTAACTGTCGAAGAGCATCAAATAGTCGGCGGACTCGGTTCTGCAGTTGCAGAAGTTTTAGCAAAAAATTTACCGACACCAATAGAATTTGTTGGAGTCAGTGATCAATACGGTCAATCAGGAAATGCTGAAGAATTATTTTCTCAATACAAAATAGACGAGTCAGCAATTTTGGAATCTGTAGAAAAAGTTATTTCTAGAAAAACAAATTAAAATTTTATTTCAAAATTTTTTTATATCTTCGTGAAAACCTCTTACAACCTCAACACATAATTCTAAGAAAAAAGAAATTGCTGAAAAAGCCCAATATATCAATATTGCAATTGCAACTATGGGCCATAAAATATAATAAATTATACTTCCAAAACTCATATTTTTTTTACTTTATAATAATTTGGTGCATTCTTTAAATATTCCAAAAGTTGTTCTTTTGTCAGGTGTCCTTCTTGAGCGCCAACATATTGAACTACACTCATAGAGTTTATGGGTCCCCACATAAGTGCCTCTGAAACACTTTTGCCTAATGCTATTGCGGTTGCAAAAGTGGCTGAGAAAGAATCGCCAGCACCGGTTCTATCAACTGCTGGTGCTGGATCCGGATACATTGGTCCATGCAAAAATTCTGTTCCATCAAAAGTATAAGCACCATCAGGTCCGTCAGTTATAACTACTATTTTTGGACCCAGATCTTTTATATTTTTTAGTAATTCTTTTATGTCCGTTGATTTGGTTTTTAAAATACTCTGAGCTTCTTCCTTGTTGCAGAAAAATATTTCTGTCATTTTGTATAAATCAGATATGTTTTCATAACCTAATTTTATTTGAAAAGTTCCCGGTTGAAATGCTAATTTTGTATTGGGATTTTTTTTCAAATAATTTGCAATCTCGTGATGATGTTTTAGTGAATTGTGTGCTAGGGAACTAAGATATATCCATTTTGGAGCTGGGTTTATGTCCGGAAATGAGTATTCATATTCATTGTGATGAATCAAAATTGTTCTTTCTTCTCTGTATCTCAAAATATAATTGTGATTTGATTTGTGTTTTTTGTGAATGGTGACATATTTCGTATCTATTTGATTTTGAGAAAGCCCAAGTAAAATTTGGGAACCATTAAAATCATCACCAATATTTGTTACTACACCAACGGAAAGTCCTAATTTCATTGCTGTATGAGCTGCATTCGGAGCATTTCCAGTTGCCAATACTACGGTTTCGTTTTTGTATGGAATTTTGTGGCCAAATTTCATGCATAATTCTTTTTGTTTTTCGGGATTATCAGTTTCTATCCAAGCATCAATCAACTCTATAAAAGTATCTATAACCACATCACCAACACCGACAAAGTCTAATTGTTTTTCTTTTTTTGAATTTGAAAACATGTTGATAATATTTTATCAACTTTCAATTTAAAATGCCAATATTTTTTTAAACAAGATTTTATCTTTTTTTAATTTGTTTGATATAATTAATAATTATGTTAAATGAAAATATCAAAAACATTTTATTAAAAACAGTAAGTCAATTAATGTCTCCACAAAAAGGAATTTTGGCAGCTGATGAATCAAATGAAACGGCAGGAAAAAGATTGGCAGATTATGAAATTTCAAATTCAGAAGAAAATCGTCGTTTATATAGAGAATTATTTTTTGCGACAACAGAAATAGAAAAATATGTCAGTGGAATAATTATGTATGATGAGACTTTTTGGCAAAAATCAAATTCCGGCATTAATTACCCTCAATTTTTGCAAGAAAAGGGGATAGTTCCTGGTATAAAAGTTGATCTAGGTGCAAAAGATTTTCCAAATTTTCCCGGTGAAAAAATAACTGTTGGTTTGGATGATTTGAGTATTAGAGCCCAAAAATATTTTGATAATGGTGCCAGATTTGCAAAATGGAGAGCTGTTATAAAAATTGATCAAGAAAATAATTTACCCACAGAAGCTTGTATAGATGCCAATTGTGATGCGGTGGCAAAATATGTTGGAATTTGTCAGTCCATTGGATTAGTTCCAATTGTTGAACCAGAAGTTTTGATTTTGGGTAATCACTCAATTGAAAAATCTTATGAGGTAACTTCTGCTGTTTTACAAAAATTATTTGAAAAACTAAAATTATTTAATGCCTTTATTCCTGGACTTATTTTGAAGACAAGTATGATTATACAGGGAGATCAAAATCCAAATGAGTCCTCTCCACAAAAAATTGCCGAAGAAACTGTGCGAGTTCTAAAAGAAAATGTTCCTGTTGAAATAGGCGGAGTAGTTTTTTTGTCTGGCGGTCAAACTTCTGTAGAAGCGACAGCTCATTTTGATGCAATTGTTGAATTTGGCGGTTTGGATTTTGAAATTGCATTTTCTTATGCCAGAGCATTGCAAGAAAGTGCTCTTAGGATTTGGAAAGGTAAAGATGAAAATGTTGATTTGGCTAGAAGGGAGTTTTTGAAAAGATTAAAATTAAACACCCTAGCAGATTCGGGTGATTATGATATAAAACTTGAATATTTGGAATAAATTTTATTAACTGTTTGCTATTTTTAAATAAATATGTATAATTGTCTGTTATGATAGAGTTAAAAGCTGAAAAAAGAGAAAGTTCAGAAAATAATATTAATTTAAGAAAAAGTGGTTTTGTTCCAGCTGTTTTTTATGGTCCAAAAGAAAAATCAACTCCAATAAAAATAAAACTTGGAGATTTCATCAAGGCATATGAATCCGCTGGTGAATCATCAATTATTGATTTAAAAGAAGGTTCAGATGAACATGAGTGTTTGATACACGATGTGCAATTTGATGCTGTTTCTGGCCAACCAATACATGCAGATTTTTATGTTATAGAAAAAGGAAAGAAAATAGAAGTTTCTATTCCTCTAAATTTCATTGGAGAATCTCCAGCAGAAAAAACTCTTGGCGGAGTATTGGTCAAAGTTATGCACTCTTTGAACATAAAAGCTATGCCAAAAGATTTGCCAAATCATATTGATGTAGACATTTCATCTCTTGTTGATTTTGAATCAAAAATAAAAACTGGTGACATAAAATTATCAAATGGTGTAGAGCTTGATATTGACGAAAACGAAGTTATTGCTTTGGTACAAGCACCAAGAGAAGAAAAAGACGAAGCTCCACAACCAATTGATCTTGAATCTATAGAAGTTGAAGCAAAGGGTAAAAAAGAAGAAGATACCGCAGATTCTCAATCATCAGAAAAATAGTTTTACATCTTCCAAAATATGTTATAATTTTTTATAATAAACATATGTCGTTTTTTATTAAAAAAATAAATTTTATATTTTTCACAATACTTTTTTTGGGTTTTGGTTATATTTTTTATTCAACCTCTTTTAATCTAAGCCCTGTTAATGCACAAGTAAATGTGGATGAAGCCGAAAGAAGACTCAGAGAAGAGCTTGCAAAACTAGAAGAACAACAGGCAATTTTGGAGGCATCTTTGAGAGAACAAAAAACCAAAACCGCCTCAATTCAAAGAGATGTTAATATTTTAAATGATCAAATTAGACAAGCCGAACTTAATATTCGTCGCAAAAACTTAGAAATTGAAAATCTTAAGGGAAATATTTTAGTCAAAGAGGGTACGGTTTCTGAACTAAATAACAAAATGGAAAAAAGCAAGAATGCTTTAGCACAATTAATTAGGCAATCAAACAAAGCCAGCAACACTTCTTTAGTAGAAATTTTATTAATACATGATAATTTGTCAGATTTTTTTACAGATGTAGATTCTATTTCAAATATTCAAATTCAATTAGATGAATTATTTTATCAAACACTTGATATAAAAAATCAAACCGAAGACGAAAAAGAAAGATTGGCCGCTCAACAAAGAAAAGAACTTGATTTAAAAAAAGAAATCGAAAATCAAAAAGGGGTTGTGGCTGTAAAAAAGAATGAACAAGATACATTGCTAAATATCAGCAAAAAATCAGAATCTGCATACGAGCAGTTTATATCAGAAAAAAGGGCTCAAGCTAGTGCAATTAGAACAGCATTGTTCCAATTGAGAGATGGTGCCGGAATTCCTTTTGGTGAGGCCTTGAGATATGCTGAAGCAGCATCAAGAGCAACTGGGGTTAGAACTGCTTTAATTTTGGCTATTTTGAAACAAGAAAGTGATCTTGGTAAGTCTTTGGGTTCTTGTGTTATTGTCGATCTTGCAAGCGGAAGAACTAGAGGTATAAATAGTGGTACTGTATTTAATAATGGAATACATCCAACAAGAGATTTACCATTGCTACAAACAATAGTCAGAGATTTGGGAAAGGATCCATTGCAAACAAGGGTTTCTTGTCCTTTTGGTGGTGGTTATGGTGGTGCTATGGGGCCCTCACAGTTTATTCCTTCTACTTGGAATATGTATATTGCTAGATTAAAACAGATTTTTGGTATACATCCAGATCCTTGGAATCCACAACATTCTATAATGGCCACCGGATTATTGATGAGGGATAATGGAGCAGCTGCTGGTGGTTATACTGCAGAAAGAACTGCCGCACTCAAATATTATGCTGGCGGTAATTGGAATTTGCCACAAAATGCTTTTTATGGAAATTCGGTTTTGGCACATGCTACAGAATTTCAAAGACAAATTGATTTCTTAGCTGAAGTTGAATAATTTTTTAAAAAAACATTAATTAAAAATAAATATATTGCATTTTTTTGAATTATTTGATATAGTCACTTAACAATGAAAAAAGATATACATCCAAAAGATTATAGAAAAGTCATATTTTTTGACACCTCAAGTGGCGAAAAGTTTCTTATTTCTTCAACAATAAAAACTACAAAAACAGAAAAATGGACAGACGGCACAGAATATCCTGCAATTCATGTAGAAATTTCTTCAGCATCTCATCCTTTTTATACTGGAAAAGAAAATATAGTTGATACAGCTGGTCGTGTAGAAAAATTCAAGGCTCGTCAAGCAAAATCAAAAAAATCTTAAATTTTCAAAACAGAAAAAGCACTCAACAAGTGCTTTTTCATTTTATTTGATATAATTTTTTTAAATTTAAAAAATGGATAAAACAAAAATAGAAGAATATAAAAAAAATCACAAAACCAGATATTTGGCTGAAGAATGTGAAAGACTTTTTTTAAAAAAAGAAGAAACACAATCTTTACTTGGTAGTGATTCTGAAATGCAAAAAATGGCAGAACAAGAAATTTTGGAAATTGATCAACAAATTATTGAAATTCAAAAACAAATAGAACAAATTATTGAATCAGAAAAAGAAGAAATAGAATTTCCAAATGAAATAATTTTGGAGGTCAGAGCTGGGGCTGGTGGTGACGAGGCCTCTATTTTTGCAGCTGAATTGGCGAATATGTATATAAATTATTCCGAAAAAAACGGCTGGCAAGTTCAGAGAATTTCTGAATCAGAAAATGAAATGGGTGGCTACAAAGAAGCTGTTTTTGAAATACACGGAAGGGATATTTATAAAAAATTAATGAATGAGACCGGTGTTCATAGGGTGCAAAGAGTTCCTATTACAGAAAAATTGGGAAGAGTTCATACTTCTACTGCTTCTGTAGCCATTTTACCAATTAGAAAAAAAACAAATTTCGTTTTGAATTTATCAGAGTTGGAATTTGAAACATCAAGATCTGGCGGTGCTGGTGGACAAAATGTAAACAAAGTCGAAACTGCTGTTAGGGTCATTCATAAACCAACTGGACTAGCTGTTCGATCAACTTCCCAAAGAAGTCAAATAAAAAATAAAGAAACTGCTATTAGTATTTTGACTGCAAAATTAGAAGAGATGAAAAGACAAGAAGAAGACAAAAAATTTGGTGATCAGAGAAAAAATCAAATTGGAACAAGTGACAGATCAGAAAAAATTAGAACTTATAATTTTCCTCAAAACAGAATTACAGATCATAGAATAAACGAATCTTGGCATAATATAGAAGAGATTTTAGATGGCGATCTTGATAATATTATCGAATCAATACAGGCCAAATTAAAAGAAAAGGACGGAAAAACATCCTAAATGTTAAAATCTTGCCATTTTGTCAAATATTTGCTAAACTCTTTGCTACATGAATACAAAAATAGATAATAAAAAAGATTACATAAAAGAAATGTTTGAGGCAGGTGTACATTTTGGTTATGCAAAGTCTCGTCGACATCCCTCAGTTTCAAAATATATTTTGGGTAGAAAAAATAATGTTGAGATATTTGACTTAGAAAAAGTTCAAGAAAAATTACAAGTTGCATTAGAATTTGTTGCAAAGCTTGCAAAAGAAAACAAGCAAATTCTTTTTGTTGGAGGAAAAGTAGAATCAAGAAGTATCATAAAAGAAGTCGCCGAAAAAATTGAAGCCCCATATGTTTCTGGAAGATGGATTGGTGGAACTTTGACAAATTTTGATGAAATCAAAAAAAGAGTTAACAAATTTGTTGATTTATCAAATCAAAGAGACAAAGGTCTTTTGGGAAAATATACAAAAAAAGAAAGACTTTTGATTGAAAGACAAATCAAAAAACTAGAAGAAACTTTTGGAGGTATTGTAAATCTAAACTCAAAACCTGGTGCTGTTTTTATAATAGATTCAAACAAAGAAAAAATCGCTAGAGAAGAAGCAATAAAAATGAATGTTCCAATAATTGCACTTTGCAGTTCCGATTGTGACATTTCAATGATAAAATATCCTATACCAGCAAACGATTCTTTAATAAAAAGTATTTCTTACTTTACGAATTTGATTGCTGAGACTTACAAATCTAATAGAACAAAATAAATCAAATATGATTACAACTGATCAAATAAAAGCCTTGAGAGAGGAAACACAAGTTTCTGTTATGCAATGCAAAAAAGCATTAGAAGAGGCCGGTGGAGATATGGAGAAAGCAAAACAAATTTTACAAGAAAAAAGTGCTTCTGCAGCTGCAAAAAAATCAGATCGATCTTTGGGGGCTGGAACCGTTGCTACTTATGTGCATGCTGGAGGCAATATTGCTTCTATGGTCGAACTTTTGTCAGAAACAGATTTCGTTTCAAAAAATGAAGATTTCAAAAGTTTGGCTCGCGAAATAGCAGTTCAGGTTGTGGCAACAAATCCAAAATTTGTAAAACCAGAAGATGTTGCTGGTTTGGAAGTTTCGCCTGATGATGTAGAACAAATTTTATTAAATCAAATATATTTTAAAAATCCAGAAATAACCATAAAAGGTCTAATAGATCAGGCATCACAAAAGTTTGGAGAAAAAATAGAAATAGGTAGAATATCTAGATTTGCTGTGTTAGAATAATAAAATGTCTTATTTTATTTGGTTATTTTCTATAACTTTCACTTTGGCGATATTGATGATTTTATATCGTCTATACGAGATATCTAGTGGTAAAAAAATTATTTCTGATAATTTTAGAAAACAAACCAATGTTTTTATTTTAGAAAATTTTTATTCTTTTTTGGATTGGATTTATAAAATAAATAATAAGATAAATTCTTTTCTGTCTATAATACCCCAGAAAATACAGGGTTTTCTGCATTTTTTATGGCAAAAAATATCCAACAAGATTGACAGATATTTTGAAAAAATTCGTAATCATAAAAAAGATGGCAAAAAAAGAAAAGTTTCGGTATACTGGCAGAGGGTAAAGGGTAACATTGTTTTGGAAAAAGATGGTGTGGATGAAGTAGAAAAATAAGCCACCTTAGCTCAGTTGGTAGAGCAACCGCCTTGTAAGCGGTAGGTCCGCGGTTCAAATCCGCGAGGTGGCTCAAAAATATGGAATACAGAAATACACCTTATTTTCATGTAGCACATGCCAGAGATTTATCTGGTAAGGATCGTATCTTGTATAGACTACTAGAAATATTTCCTGGTGCACTATCGTGGGGAACACTTATTGGTATAGTCTTTCTGTCAATTTATAAACCAGTTTGGGCTGCAGTTTTTATAATTATATTTGATGTTTATTGGCTATTAAAAACCGTAGATTTAAGTGTTCACCATTATTATAATTGGAGAAGAATGAGGCATAATATTGATGTTGATTGGTATTCAAGATTATCAAATTTTAGATATGAAAACCTAAAACATTTAATAATTTTGCCATTTTATAATGAATCACAAGAAGTCGTTGAAATGTCTTTGAAGTCCATTGTGAATTCAAAATATCGAAGTAGAAATCTCTATCTTGTTTTGGCAACAGAAGAAAGGGCTGGAGAAGATGCGCAAGAAATTGCTAGAAATTTAAAATCAAAATACGAAAGTCAAATAGGACAAATATTAATTACAGTTCATCCAAAAGATTTGCCCGGTGAAATTTCTGGAAAAGGTCCAAATATCACATTTGCCACAGAGCAGGCAAGACAAAAAATAATCGATCAAAATAATTGGAAGTATGAAGATGTTATCGTTTCTGCTTTTGATGTTGATACTGTTATTTTACCTCAATATTTTGCCTGTTTAACATATCATTTTTTGACAGCAGAAAACCCCCTAAAATCATCTTATCAGCCAGTTCCACTTTACAATAATAATATTTGGCAAGCACCATTTTTATCTAGAATTGCCGCAACATCCAGCACATTTTGGCAAATGATACAACAAGAAAGACCAGAAAAATTAGTTACTTTTTCATCACATTCTATTCCTTTCAAGTCGCTTTACGAAGTTGGTTATTGGCAAAAAAATATGGTTTCTGATGACTCTAGAATATTCTGGAATTTATTTTTGGCAAATGATGGCAATTATCAAACCGTCCCTCTTTCATATCCAGTATCAATGGATGCAAATTTGGCTCCGACAACATGGCAAACAATGAAAAATATTTACAAACAACATCGTCGATGGATGTGGGGGGTAGAGAATATTCCATATTTGCTTTTTGGTTTTATAAAAAACAAAAAAATTCCTTTCAAAAAAAAGTTTAGATATGCATTTGTACAAATTAGCGGATTTTGGTCTCTTGCGACAAATCCACTACTTATTTTATTACTTGGTTGGTTGCCGATTGTTTTGGGTGGTGACGAATTTCGAACAATGGTTTTATCTTATAATTTACCAATAATCACTAGAAATTTAATGTTAATTGCAATGCTTGGATTGGTTTTGTCAGCAATAGTTTCTGTTAGTTTATTACCACCAATGCCAAAACATTACACAAAAAGAAAAAGAAAATTTGTTATAATGTTTGTACAATGGATTTTTATTCCATTTTCAATAATTGTCTTTGGATCAATTCCTGGTCTTGATTCTCAGACTAGATTGATGATTGGCAAATATTTTGGTAAATTTTGGGTAACACCCAAATATCGTAAAAATGAAACCGCTACCACATAAAACAAGAAAAAAATTATTTTGGGGACTTTTTATAGTCTTTCTTATCATAACTCCTTTTATATTGGCAAAATCTTTTGGTTATAAATTGGATAAGATAGATGATATTTTCAAAATAACTCAAACTGGCGGAATATTTATTCAATCCAATATCAATAATGCTAGAATTTATTTAAATGACAAATATTATGAGAGTAACGGATTGTTAATTAGAAATACACTTATTCAAAAATTAATTCCAGATGAAGAATACAAAATAGTTATTCAAAAAGACGGCTTGCATGATTGGCGAAAAGTTTTGAAAGTTTATCCATCGGTTGTGACTGAGGCAAGAGTTTTGATGTTGCCAATAAATATTCCAAAAAGAGAAATTACAGATTTACAATATCTCATAAATATTGGTTTTATTGAAGATGTTTCTTTGGCTACCACAACAGATTCTTTAGAAAAAATTAATTCAGAAACAGCAAAATTACAACAAAACAAAAAAACAATTTTAGATAAAAAAGAAGAAGGTTTGGATATTTCTGCCACATCAACAGAAAAAACAGAAAAACAAATTCCAGAATTTTTTACAAGATTGGGTGTTTCTGATCCTGACTCATTAAAAAATCTACTATATGCAGGTGATCAGGTAGCATGGATTGAAAACGGAAATGTTGTTGTGAGTTTGATGGACACAAGAAAAACCCCTCCTTTCTATTATTGTCTTGAATGGAATGATTGTCGCAATCAAATAATTGTCGATTGGTCTGATGAAATATTGGCTTTTGATTTTTTGAGTGGTAGAGACGATGTCTTAATTGTTTTAGTTAAAGAGGGGCTTTATGCCGTTGAGATAGATGATCGTTCGGAGAGAAATATTCAACCAATTTATTTGGGTGAAAACATAAAATTTATAAAAGACCGCGGACAAATTATTGTTTCTGATGCTGGAAAATATTATCGATTAGAATTTTAATTAATAAAATGGAAAAAAAAGACGGACATATACATATTATAAACAGAATGATTGATAACATTGTACAAATTTTTGTTCAAAAGGGTTTTGAAATTGCACTAGATAATGAAATAGAAGATGAATATCACAATTTCGATGCATTAAATGTTCCAAAAGATCATCCCGCAAGAGATATGCAAGATACATTTTGGTTGGCCACAGATCCAAAAAGACTTCTAAGAACCCACACTTCAAATGTTCAAATTAAGTATATGGAAAAAAATGGACCACCCCTAAAAATAATTGCTCCAGGAAAAGTTTATAGATATGAAGCCACAGACAAAACTCATGAAGTTCAATTTCATCAAATTGAAGGTTTGGTTGTGGGCGAGGGTATTAATATGGCAAATCTAAAATTTTCCCTAAACTCTTTTATAAAAGAATTATACGGAGAAAAAACCGAAATAAGATTTAGGCCCGGATATTTTCCATTTGTTGAACCAGGAATTGAAATTGATATGAAAAATAAAAACGGCAAATGGGTTGAGGTTTTGGGTGCCGGAATGGTTCATCCACATGTCCTAAATAATGTTGGAATAAATCCTCAAAAATACAGTGGATTTGCTTTTGGGGCCGGTATAGATCGTTTGGTTATGCTCAAGTACGGAATAGACGATGTTCGTAATTTTTATAATGGTGATCTTAGATTAATAAATCAATTTTAGTATGCAAATATCATTTAATTGGTTAAAAGAATATTTAGAAAATTTACCAGAACCACAAAAATTGGGGGAAATTTTGAATTCAAAATCATTTGAAGTTGAATCGGTTGAAAAAAGGGATGATGATTATATTTTTAGTATAGATGTTTTACCAAACAGATCTCATGATTGTCTTTGTCATTGCGGTGTCGCTGTTGAAATTGCAACCGTGGTTGATGGAACAAAATTAAAACAAAATAATTTTTATTTTGCAGACAATTTAGATGCTTCTTCCAAAAAAAATATTACTCAAAAAAGTGATTTTTCTGTTGATGTCAAAGCTGATTTTTGTCGAAGATATTTGATTCGTGAAATAAAAAATATTAAAGTTTCAGAATCTCCTGTTGAATTAAAAAATAAATTAAAATCAATTGGTCAAAAATCTATAAATAATATTGTTGATATTACAAATATAGTTATGTTTGAAATTGGCCAACCAATGCATGCTTTTGATTCAAACAAATTAGTTGGTAAAAGTATCTTTGTTCGCCAAGCTCAAGATGGTGAAAAAATTACAACATTAGATAATCAAGAAGTTTCTTTAACACAACAAGATCATGTTATTGCTGACGGTTTTGGTCCTTTGGCAATTGCCGGAGTTAAGGGTGGAAATAGGGCCGGTGTAGATTCAAAAACAACAAACATAGTTTTGGAGTCAGCAAATTTTTTGCCAAGTTTGGTTAGAAAAACTTCAAAAAGAGTAAATATTTCAACGGAATCATCAAAAAGGTTTGAAAATGAAATTACACCAGAAATTTGCCAAGATGCTATGGAATTAGCGACACATTTAATTTTAAAATATGCATCAAGCCAAAATACTGAAGTTTCTGATTTAATTGATTTTTATCCCTACAAATGGCCACTTTATAAAACCGGAATTTCACCAAATTTTCTTAAAAAGATTTTGGGCATAAATATTCCGTTGGAAGACATAAAAAAAACATTAGAATTATTGGGTTTTAAATATGAAATTGTTAAGCCCAGAGATATGATAGTTAATGAAGCACAAAAACATATTGGAACACCATACAAATATGGTGCTAGTGTTCGTAGAGATTCACCAAATTATTTTGACTGCTCTTCTTTTACTGCATATATTTATTATAATTTTGGTATTCAAATTCCAAGAATGTCTATAGAACAATTTGTTTTTGGACAAGAAATTTCAAAAGAAGAATTGTTGCCTGGTGATTTGGTTTTTTGTAATACTGGAGATCTAAAAAATGCAATTCATTTTAAAACAAAAGAATTTTTGCCAGAAACTGAAATAAAAACTGGAATTGATCATGTTGGTATATATCTTGGAGATGACAAAATAATTCATTCAAGTAGTCACAATAAAAATGGTGTTGAAATTGCAAAACTTTCTGAACATGTTGATTTTGTAAAATCACCAAAATATTGCAGAGTTATTTTTGATGAAAATTATTTTGTTGTAACTGTTCCAAAATATCGTTTGGATATTGGATCTATTTCTGGAATTGATATAAAAAGCCCAACAGAATTGGCCGAAGAAATTGCGAGAGTTTATGGATATGAAAAAATAAATGATCAAAAAATACAATTGCCGAATTTTATTCCAAAGAAAAATTCAATTTATTATATTAATTATTTGATTAGAAAATTATTATCCGAAGATGGTTTTGATGAAGTTATGACATATTCTTTTGTTGAAAATGGTGAAATTTCCCCAGAAAAACCAATTTCTGAAGACAAAAGATTTTTGAGAAATAATTTGTTGAATAGTTTAGAAAATTCACTTCAAAAAAATATCAAAAATGCCGATTTGCTTGGTGTTGATATTGTTAAAATTTTTGAAATATCAAAAATATTTTCTAAAAAGGGGGAATTCAGTAGATTGGCCATTGGAGTATTAAACAAAAATGGTATAAAAAAACCAAAAGAAATAGAAACTTTAGAATTGGCAATTTCAAAATTAAAACAAAATTTTGGAAATGATTTGGAAATTATTTACAATAAAGACAAAAATATAGCAGAAATAAATTTGGAAAGTTTATATCAAAATAATTTAACAAATTTTGAATATATTCCACTAGAAAAAATAGATGTTGTTTACAAGCCATTTTCTGTTTATCCTTTTGTGATTAGAGATATTGCAGTGTGGTTACCAAAAGATATTCCTCAAAAAAAATTAATTGATATTATAAAAAATAATTCAACAGAATTTTTGGTAAATTTGAGACTTTTCGATCAATATCAAAAAGAAGACAAAATTTCTTATGCCTACAGATTAGTTTTTCAGTCAGATCAAAAAACCCTCAATGATGTTTTTGTAAATGAGATTATGGATAATATATACAAAGATATAAAATCAGCAGGTTTTGAGGTTCGGTAAATTTATTTTTATTTTAATTTTTCTTAAAAGTTTTTTTAACCTAATTTGGTATATATGAAAACAGAAAATACAGGAGAATCAAAAATGAAAGTTTTATTACAAGTTCCTTTTGTGTCACAAAATTCGTCAGATATTTTAGATGATTGGAAAAATAGGTCTTGCGGAATTGCATGTATAAAAATGGTTTTAGATTATTGTCACAAGAATAATCTTTTAATTTCACCTTTTACAAAGAATACATTTACAGTATCAGAACTTATAGAAGAGGGTATAGCAATCAATTCTTTTGAACAAAAAACTGGTTGGTCCCATTTTGGTTTGGTTAGAATTCTTCGAAATCATGGTGTTATTTCTTATTCACAAGAATTTAGATCAATTCATGTTATTGTAGACAAAATTGACGGCATCACTTTTAGTGAAGGTAAAAATTATCCCGAAATTCAAATTTTCGGTATAAAAAAAATTATTACCTCAATCAGTTCTGGTAAGCCCGTTATTGTTTCTGTTGGACCAAATTTTTCTAATAATAAAGACAATCATTTGATTGTTTTGACTGGTTTTGAAAATACAAATCCCGATAATTTACTTGATGGATTTTTGTATTTTCACGATCCAGACTCTAGAGATTCTGTTGAAAAAATTAATTTTAAAATATCAATATCTGATTTTTTAAAAAAATGGCGAAAAATGGCCATATTTGTGGATTAGGTTCGAATTCGTTCGAACCTTTTTTACTTGTGGAAATATTATTTTTTTGTTAAAATTTATAGAACTTATGAGTAAAGATAAAAAAGCAGGACATTTATATAATGCTGATGAAATCACAGTTTTGGAAGGTTTGGAGCCGGTCAGAAAAAGGCCGGGAATGTATATTGGAACTACTGGTCCTGATGGTTTACATCATTTGATTACAGAAATTTTTGATAACTCAAGAGATGAGGCCATGGGTGGTTATGCCAACAACATAGAAGTTGCTCTTTTGCCAGACGGATATGTCAGAGTTGCAGATAATGGTCGTGGTATACCGGTAGACAAACATAGACAAACCAAAGTCTCTGCGCTAGAAACTATTATGACAACTTTACATGCCGGTGGAAAATTCGGCGGCGAAAATAGCGGATACAAAGTTTCTGGTGGATTGCATGGTGTAGGAGCATCTGTTGTAAATGCATTATCTGTTCATGTTATAGCAGAAGTTCACAGAGATGGTGAAAAATATCGTCAAGAATATAATATTGGAAAACCAAAATATGCAGTTAAAAAAATTGGAAAAACAAAATATACGGGCACAGTTATAACTTTCAAGCCAGATAATACAATATTTGAATCAGTTGAATTTGATTTTAAAAGAGTTGTTGATCATCTTAGATTGCAGGCTTATTTGGTTAAAGGATTAAAAATAACAGCAATTGATGCTAGAAATTTTACAGAAAAAATTAATTTAGATGATGTTTTATATATAAAAGAAAGTGATATCGAGGCACCATCAAAATCATTTTACTTTGAGGGTGGACTAGCTTCTCTTGTTAGTTTCAAAAACAAATTTCAAAAACCTGTTCATAAAAATATATTTTATGTCGACAAAAATGCCGAAGATGTTGGTGTTGAGGTAGAAGTTGCTTTGCAATATGTTGATGATATTTCTCCAAGACTGACTGCTTTTGCAAATAATATCTACAATCCAGAAGGGGGAACCCACATAACCGGCTTCAAAACATCTTTAACTCGTAGCTTAAATAATTACGGTAAAAAAAATAATTTGATAAAAGAAGCCGACGGTGGTTTTACTGGAGACGATGTACTCGAAGGGATAACTGCTGTTATTTCCATAAAAATGCCAGAAATTCAATTTGAAGGACAGACAAAGGCAAAACTTGGTTCAACCGAAGCTCGTGGTGCTGTAGAATCAATTTTTGGCGAATCATTCAATGCTTTTTTGGAAGAAAATCCAGATGATGCAAAATCTATCATAAACAAAGTTTTGTTGGCTTTGAGAGCTAGAAAGGCAGCAAAAGCGGCAAAAGATTCTGTTTTGAGAAAAGGGGCACTTGAAGGCATGACATTACCTGGAAAATTGGCTGATTGTCAAACAAAATTAGCTTCAGAATCAGAATTATTTATTGTTGAGGGAGATTCTGCTGGTGGTACAGCAAAAACCGGTAGAGACAGAAGGACTCAGGCCGTTTTGCCTTTGAGAGGAAAAATTTTAAATGTGGAAAGAGCAAGATTAGACAAAATGCTTGCTTCCGAACAGGTAAAAAATTTAGTAGTTGCTTTGGGAACTGCCATTGGTGACACTTTTGATATTTCAAAACTTAGATATCACAAAATTATAATTGCAACAGATGCCGATGTTGACGGATCTCATATTAGAACTTTACTTTTGACTTTATTTTATAGATATTTCAAACCAGTAATTGAGGGTGGATATTTGTACATTGCTCAACCACCTTTATACAAATTAATGAAAGGAAAAGAAATTCATTATGTTTTTGATGATAGAGAAAAAGACAAAATAATCGGTAAAGATTCTTTGGACCTTCAAGATTCTGATGAAGAAAATGATTCTGAAGAAAAAAATTCTGAAGATGATAAAAAATCTGAAGTTGTAAAAAAAGAGGCAAAGTGGAGAATACAAAGATATAAAGGACTTGGAGAAATGAACTCCGGAGAACTAAAAGAAACAACTATGGATGTAAAAAACAGAGTTTTAAAACAAGTTACAATAACAGATGTTATCGAAGCAGATGCGGTGTTTGATATGTTAATGGGAACTGATGTTCCTGCCAGAAAAGCTTATATTACAAATAATGCCAAGAATGCAAATCTAGATATTTAGTTTCTGTATTTTTAATTTGTAACCCTAAGAGTTATTGAATCAAAATTATTATTTTCATTAATTTCGTCAACATCATCATCTGAGTCTATTTCAACTTCTATGTTATACCTACCAATTTCTGGTCTATTGAATCTAACTATTATTTCTTTTGATTCGCCTGGTCTTAGTGAATTTTGTCTTGAGGATCTGTATTCTTCTTCGTCTTGATACGGACTATTTAAAATTTCAAATCTCCAACTACCAGAATCTCTATTTCCAATATTTTTTACTATAAATCTAACCGCCGCTTCTTGATTTCTTGTTATTGAATTGCTTTCTATAAAACGAGAACCGCTCATTCTACCAACTTCTAAATTACTTATTTCAAGGTCTGCTTTTGAGATATTTGATATTGGGGGATTATTGATTGTTGAGCCACCGGCAATGTTTACAGATAAAATATTATTTGATTTTGTTATCTCTGGTATGGTATTTAGAGGATCAACATTTATTACAGAAACTCCGCGAACTGATGAATCAAAGTTTAATGTATATCTAATACCTTGTCCTGGTAAAAGCGGTGGTTGAACTGGAGACATTTCAACTCTTTGTCCGGGTATAGAATAAGTAAAAAACCAGTTTCCGACTGATGTGCCACCAATATTAGATATTGAAAATTGAATTGTCCTGTTATTTAAAATTACCGGATTTGAAATAGCTAAATCAGCCAATCTAATTTGGGGTGCTGGAGATATTTGAGAACTTTGTTGATTGCTGGTTGCTTGATTTTGATTGTTGACCTGATTTTCTGTTATTGGTTCTGTTGTTATGTTAGTTGCTGCATTTTCTCCGATTGGAATATTTGAATCATTTCTGACAGTTATGGTCAAATTTCCTTTGGCTTCTATGTTTTGAGTTTGTGTTTCTATAAATAATATTTCTAAAGATACATCAGAAAAAGAATTTATTTTGTCTAACTGAACTTCTAATTCAATATTGTTTTTGTTGTTTGGTAAAGAATATCTTGTATTACACAAAATAGTTTGGATGCCATTTTCTGTTACTGCTGAAATTTTAAAATTTTCAATACATTTGTATGTTAATTTGTACTCTCCAATTTTGTCTGTTCTATGATTCCATGATAATAAAAATCTTTCCCCATCTAATAAATTAGCATTACTAGCTGATATTTTTATTTCATTTTTGCTTGAAGAAGAGAACATGTTTCCCATTGATGCAAAAGAGGATAGGGCATACGGAATAACTTTTATAATTGCAAAAGCCAAAATCACCACCACAATTACAATTGCTACAATAAATAAAACTCTCAAAACAAGACTTTTAATGGATTTTTCTTCTTTCATATTGCTGTATTGTATCATATTTAGTACCACTTTGTCAAATGCAAATTTTTAGATTTTTTCTTGCTTTATTGAGTGTTTTGTATTATTATTGTTTTTATTATGTCACAAGACAATTTAATTCAGATAAAAAATAAGCAAACTGGCGAAGTGTATTGGACACGAAAGAATCGTCGTAAGGTAGAAAGAAAGATTGAATTGAAAAAATTTAGTAAAAAACTAAAAAAGATGGTTGTTTTCAAGGAGGTCAAAAAATAATTTATATTTTTTGAATGTGTTTTTTAAAAACGGATCTGATCCGTTTTTATTTTTTTAAAATTTGTGATATATTGATTGTCGAATGGGTTCATAGTTTCAATGGTAAAACGTCGGTCTCCAAAACCGAAATTCCAGGTTCGAGTCCTGGTGGACCCGCCACTGATTTGTATTACACAAAATAAATACGAATAAAATATAAACTTTTTTTATTTTGTTAAAATTTAATAAAT
>CALLZK010000018.1 GCA_937858275.1 uncultured bacterium | reverse complement strand
GTTTTTCATAAAAATGTTTATGAATTTGATAAATTATTTAAGGTATGGGCGAAGGGGGCAAGGGGTAGATTAAATATGATTAAATTAGGGAAGAAAGATTTATTTAGCTTGTTATTTAAATTTAATATTCCTCTATTATACTCATTTTTGATAGTGATATTTGGAATAGTTTCTCCACCAATTTCCATAGTTTTAGTTACTGTTGCAATATTCTTTTTATCTATTCTATCTGTAAAGAGTTACATAGAAACGAAACTAATGTGGCAAAATTTTTTTGTTAAAATATTAATGGACAGCTTATCCTTATTTATTATTAATATATTTGTTTTCTATTATAAAATAGTAAAGTGAAAAAAAATATAGTAAATTATTATTATAGACACCAAGAAAACATTAAAAATTTTTTTTGGAGAGCATTGCAAATTGGAGGAAAGCAGGGGTCACTTCTTGTTCTTACATTGTTTTCATCTAAGATTTTATCTGTAGAGAACTTTGGAAATTTTTCTTATTATTTTTCTATAATTTTGTTGTGTTCTATGGTTTCTGATTTTGGAATATCTACAGCTATGGGTAAGTTCTTTGCAGAATATAGATATAAAGAAAGAAGTAAATTGAATTCCATCTTTATATCTTCTGTCTATATTCTTATTGGCTTCTTTTTAACAATTGGACTATGTGTATATTTTTTAAATACACTTTATTTTAAATCTAAACTCATATTAATTTTGATTCCTTTAGTGTTTCTTATACCATTTAGTAGTATACTTGACGGTATTTTTAGAGGGCTAGAACAATTTAAACAATTATCTAGGATTGTTATTTTCTCTTCTCTCTTTTCTTTTCCTTTGATATTATGTTTGATCTATTTCTTTAGGTCTGAGGGCCTAGCATATGGATACGGTTTTTTCTATTCATGTTTGTCTTTATTTTCTTTGATTTATTATATACGCGGTTCAGGAGAGAGTGGTAAATTTAAACCCAAATGGGATACTTCCAAAAAATTAATTATTTATTCTTTTTATCTCGGTTTGGCTTCTGTTAGCTATTTTTTATTTTCTAGATTTTCTATTATATATTTAGGTTATCTTGGGGAGTTAAAATTAGTAGGTTTTTTAGAAATAATTTGGAGATTTGAATCATTATTTTTATTACCATTTTTTATACTTGGTCATATTTTGGCCCCGAAAATGACTTTTTTGTGGTGTTCCGGGGAGAAGTCTAAACTCCATCTTAAATTTAAAAGGAATTGGAAGTATTCTGTCATTTCATCTTTAATTACATCTACTCTATTTTTCTTTTTTAGTTATTTCTTATTAAATGTTTTATTTAAAGAATTTATGGTGGAAAACTCCCTACAAATGATATTTCTGATATCTATTATTTTTATAATAAAAGCGTATGCTGTTTTGATAGACTTTTGTTTTATTATACCAACAGGATATGGAAATTTAATGGCACCAATTTATACTTCTGTCGCTTTTGCTAATATATTTTTAATGTATATATTAAATAGTTTTTGGGGAAGTACCGGTGTTATTTTTTCGATACTGATTTCGCATGTTGCTATGGTTATAGTTCTGCATACAAAATTTTACTCCATAATTAGTAGATAGAGTATATTGAGTATCTACCGATCACTTCTTTTAGCGTGAAGTGATCAGCAAAGACCTTCTCGCCTTCTAAGACAATTTCTTTGTATGAACTTACATTTTCAAAATTTTTTACGCCCGTTCTTAAAAGTATTTGATCAGTTCTGGTTATTTCATTTATTGGTAGTTGAGTCATAATTAAACCTAATTCATGTAATTTAATTTCTCCATCCGATACATAGTGTTTTATTTTATATTTCTCAAAAAAATTTGATAAGCCGTCAATCATAATTGTTTTTTTAATATTAATATCTGTTGTTAATCTATAGTACTCAAATGTTTTTCTATTTGTATACAGGCTTAGAACGGATAACTCGCTACTGTTGATGTATATGTTTTCTGTTTTATCGAAATTATTATTTATATAATTTGAAAGTACAACTAAATCATCCTTAGTCTGAGACAGTAGTTTATTTGTTTGTTGATATTGATTTGAAAATGATAAAAATAAAATAAGAGATATTAAAAGAAAGCCAAAATGTTTTTTATAATTAAGAGAAATTCTTAAAATTATATAGGTAATTATAAAATATAAAACATAAATAAAAAAGAAAAGATAGTACGCATGAAAAAAGATTGTTTTAGATGCAATTATTAAATACAATAGACTTGTAGTGATTATTCCCACTATAAGAATATTTATTCTAGGATATTTATCTTTATAAATAATTAAATCAAAGATTGATATAATAAAAAATATAATTATTATGTAGATAATATTAAAAGGTATAAACCCCTGTAGCCAATCAAATATTTGTAAATATAAATTTTTATTGAAAATAATTTCTCTATCAGTTAGAAATATCTCTGGAGTTGCTATTTTTAATTTGTAAACAAAAATATAGAATGTACTTGGTATTCCCAATGCCAAAATATAAATATAATATTTAATTTTAATCTTATCAAATAGATAATAAAGAGAAGGTTTAATTTTAAAATATAGTGGAATCGCTAAAAATAATAATATTATAATTAAACATTTATTCAATAAAGAAATCTTAAAATAGTCAGATATAATGTTTATTAGGGGGATTATTATAATAAAGAACGAATAAGACAAAAAATTAAATATTCTTTCTTTTATCTTTATATCCTTATTTAAGAATATCAGTAAAGATATAATCGGATAAATATAAATTAAAAAAGAATATTTTACGCCCGCTATAAAACCTGAAATAAGACCCGTAACAGCAATTCTTTCCCAAGTTCTATTTTGGAGTACATATATGATTAATATATTAAATACAATAAACAAGAGCCCGTCATAGACAGTAACATGGTAAATGAGATTAAAAATATAATTCGAAAAAACGAATAGAACTAGGAGTAATCCAAATTTTTTAGAAAATATTTTTTTACCAAGATAAAATGTACTTACTAACATAATAACCGCTAGTAGCGTCATTGTTGATCTAATAACAAATGTAAAATCTAAAAAAGAAAATATTCTTGAAAAAAAGAAAAGGATCCATTCCAATAGCGGTATATTACTTAACGTTGTAAATATCCCGTAGGGATTAGTAACTGGGTTACTTTGATACATCCTTTGTATTATAAAAGGGTTGTTGGTTTCCAGCATTGTTCGCACAGGCTCGAGCGTTGCTGCATATTTTTGAATATGTTTATCAATAAATTCTTGATTAAGAAACGGAAGTCTTGTTAAAATAAAACAAATTATTGAGGTAATTAATATTCCACCATAAAACCACCCCTCCTTATACATCCACCTCACAAAACTTCTTAAAACAGGAATCTTATTTATCCTTGGAAATTTAGTAGGGAATTCTTCTTTTCTTTTCTGCTCAATCAATTCTTCATTATTTTTCTCTTCCTCAATTTCTTTTTCCACTTTCTCTCTATTTCTCCAAAAAGTTATCGATCCAAATAATACAGTCAAAATAGTAATATGTGTTATATACTGACTTATCCATATTGAATAAGGAAGTTTTCCAAAATTTAAATATGTTAATAATAATAATCCAAACAAAAAAAGATATGAAATAATTTCTTTTTTTTCGATTATCCATTTTATATTTTTTATTACACACAATAAAATTTTAGAAACTTTTCTTTTATCCATTGGATTATATAAATAGATGTAATAAATTGATATAAAGCCTGCAACCACTGACAATATCTGTGTCAGAAAAAAATTATTTGTAAAAAATATATAAAAAGAAGTTATCATCATTAGACAAACAAAATAAATTTCATTTTCTTTTTTAAATATTTTTTTTATCATTAGAATTTATATAGCCAAATATTATTTAACTTACCTTTTTTTGATTGCCAAATTATTTCTGTTTTTGGATTATTTTCAATAATTTTAATTACATTACCCAATCTATTTTTGGCCATTTGATCAATTATAATATACCCACTGTGTGTTTCTATAAATTCATCAATCTTATCATAAAATAAAATTTGTGATCCTGTATAATATTCAAGAAAATTATTATCTTTTTTTATAATCAATTTATCCAGATCATTTTTCCTTCCAGTAAGACTAATCGGTAACCAAAAACCACCATCTCCCAAATAAATTTTATTTAAGTGTGTGTAAGGTGAAGTAACAACTTCATTATCCTTCAAATTATCTCTAATAATCTTATAAGCATTTTTGAAATCTGGTTGAGGAGATCCGAATTCTAGAATTTTATTATTTTCTCTTGAAAATATAAGACTTGGCCAAATAAGTGTTATTGAAATTAAAAAAATAATTAAGTTTAAAAAAATTTTTTCTTGAAATTTATTTGATATTAATTCACTTAATCTAAAAAAGGAATATGAGTATATAATCGTAAAGGAAGCCATAAAAGGAAATATATACCTAATATGTGTTAAATGACTGTATTGTATTATTATCAAAATTGGTAAAGATGATACAAAAAATAAATATAATATTTTATTTGAATTTTGTTGATCAAAAATTGCAAACAATATACCCAAAATTGAAAATACGATTAAATATAAATAGTTGTCATATAAAAAATTAAAATATGTTAAATAAGCATAATTAATTTCTAAATTAGAGTATTTTTTTATTATTTCAAAAAATAATACTGAAAAGATTGGGGTAAAAAATAAAATAAAAAATTTACCATTCTTTTTTATTTCTTTATTTGTAATTAAATCAAAAATTATCCAAAAAAATAATCCGGGTAATAAAATTAAAGAAAGGGAACTGGTGTAATACAAAAAAATAGTATTTATTATAAATAATAACAAATATTTTTTATATTTTTTATCTTTTGATTTAAAATTTATCCAGAATTTCCAAAAAGACAAAATAGATAACAATATCAAAAAAGATAATGCCGTATATCCTCTTGCCTGTCCCGACCATGCAATTTGCCAGAAATCAAAAGATATTATAAATACAGATAAAATTGATATAAAATAATTTTTGAAAAATAAATGTGATGTATAAAATACTATTAAAATTGTTAATAAACCAAATATTACAGATGGGAATCTGGCAGACCACGGATTAAATGGATCAAATCCAAACAATTTAATTTGAAGTGCCATTATGTAATTAGTTGTTATCCAGCCGATATATTTTTCCCCTGATTCTAGGATGGGAACCCCTTTTTCCAGTATAGATAATGTTGCATTTATGCTATATCCTTCATCTATCCAAAGTGAATTTTCTCCTAAATTGTAAATTCTAAATAAAAAACCCAAAAAAAGTATTAAAATTATTATAAAAGCCATAAACTGCTTTTTTTTAATATTCGTCCCAGTTTTTAGTGTGTGGATAAATAAATTCATTATTTATTGATTTATATTACATAAATTGTTAATATTTACAACATAGATGTAGTAGTATACATCTAAATTATAATTTAGATAAATATGTAATTAAAATACATATTTAAACTGAGGGTTAACAAAAAATTAATAAAATGATTAAAAAAATTAAATTCTCTCTAAAAAGCAGGCAGTCACTATTAATTGCAATGATGGTGATGTTTCTTGGTACAAGTATCGTATCAGCCGCTTTTTATAGAATAAATGGTTCAACAAACCAATTTGAATACGGTTACGGTTACGGTTATGAATACGGTTACGGTTATGGTTACGGTTGGCACAAAAGTGATGGGCAGAACAATGACGAAGGTTTCTTTGGAAATGATGGTCGTGCAACCGGAGTTTCAGCTACTTCTGGCTCAAATTTATTTACAGTTTCATATACCACAAATTATTTGGCACAAAACCGTATAAATTATGGGTTGACAAATACTTTCGGCAATAATTCGTCTCAAACTGTTGCACAAACAGGAACAAATTCAATTACTGTAAGTGGTTTAAGTTGTGGAACAACCTATCATTACAGAGTTGAAACAACAGATGCTGGTGGAAATATTTGGTATAGTACAAATACTTCACACACAATAACAACTTCTGCTTGTGCTTCCTCCGGTGGTGGAGGTGGTTCATCCGTGAGAATTTCTGAAGATAATAAAACATCAAGTTTAAGCGATGCCCAATTTAAGGCACTAATAGAAATCTTAAGAGTTCTATTCTTTGGAGAAAAATTAAGTTTGGATACATCTATTTTTACAAGAGATCTAACATTGAATTCTGTAGGAAATGATGTTATGCAACTTCAAAAATACCTAAATGCGAACGGATTTTTACTTGCTACAAGTGGTCCGGGTTCATTGGGAAATGAAACCAATTTCTTTGGTCCATTAACCAGGGATGCATTAGCAAGATTTCAAGTGGCTAACGGTATTGTACCTTCTGTGGGTTATTTTGGACCTATAACTAGAGCATTTATTTCGAGTAGATAATTCAGAGGATGGGTATAAAAAATAAAACACCCTATTTTAATTTGGGGTGTTTTATTTTTTTAAAAAAAATTTATAATATTTTTAATTTTTTTTAAGATATCATATTCATAACAGTAAATAAAAAACTTCTTGCAAAATTAATCAATTTGGTGTAATATGATATTCCAACATGCAAAAAACA
>CALLZK010000017.1 GCA_937858275.1 uncultured bacterium | reverse complement strand
TTCTTGTTTTTCCATAACGATTGATTATTTTATAATTTCATATTATAACATTTTTTAAAAAATGTCCTATATAATATTTTTGTTGTAATTCAATATTGGAATTTTTTGTCCTTTTATAAAAGTTACACAAATTAAATCTATTTGATAGTTATAATTATTAAGATTTTTTTCTTTTGTAAAAAATAAAATTGTTTTTTTGATTTTGTTCAATTTTCTATGATCAAAATTTTCTCCAACAAAATGATAGTCCGAAAAATTAAAAAATGTTTCACGTGAAACACTCTTGACTTCTACAAAATGAATAATGTTTTGTTTTAGAGCCACCAAATCCAATTCCCCATATCTACAATAGTAATTTTGACTAATTATAACAAAATCATGTTTCATGAGAAACATTTTTGCCCAAAATTCACCCATTCTGCCAATTTTTACATTATTTTTACTTATATGTTACATGTGTAACATATTAATCGTCAAAAAATATAAAATAAATCTTAAAATTTATCTAAATTTATTAAAAAATAATGTTTCACGTGAAACATTTAGTCAAAAAGACAAAAATAATTGTAAAAAATCAAAAAATGCCCATTTAAAGCCATTTTTTAACATATAAGTCATTTTTAAGGACAAAAAGACAACTGTCTTTTATACACATATCCCCATACTTATCCACAGTTTTCTTAAAAAACTATGTTTTTAGCCATTAATAATAAGAGACATTTCAAGTAAAAGACAAACCTTTTGATGTGCGGGTAGGGAGAATCGAACTCCCGTCTTATCCATGGCAAGGACACGTTCTACCACTGAACCATACCCGCATCAGTAATAAATAATTATAACTGATTAATATTTTTTTTCAACAAAAAATATAAACTAATCTGTGTGAATTAATTCTTTTAATTTATAATCATTAATATAAATATAAGTAAAACTCAAAACAAGCGGTATTAAATATGACCAAAAATGTGCCGGATCGTATTCTCCGAATGTAAACATATCTGTCAAACTCCAAACACCCCTCCATATATAAATAAGCGAAATACCGCTCAAAATAAGGTTTAAATTCTTATATTTTTTGATAAATTCTCTAAATTTGTTAATCATACACAACATAATACTATAATTTATATCTAAATCAAAATTTACTTTGTGCACTCGGCAGGATTCGAACCCACAATAACGGTTCCGAAGACCGTTGTGATATCCATTTCACCACGAGTGCATTAGTCAAATGATACTCCAAATTGTGAAAAAATCAAAATTGGGCTAGAATTAAGAGGTAAATTAATAATTATTTATGAATTCACAAATAGACACAACAAAAATACCTATTGAAATAAAACAAATAGATTCAAAGCTGAAATCTGCAGGTTTTGAGTCTTTTATTGTTGGTGGATGTGTCCGTGACCTTATTTTGAATAAAAAACCAAAAGATTGGGACATAACCACAAATGCAAAACCAGAAGAAATACTCAAAATATTTGAAAATTCATTTTACGAAAACGACTACGGAACAGTTGGGGTAAAGACAGATTCGGAAGATCAAAGTTTATCAGTTGTAGAAATAACACCTTACAGAATTGAATCTGATTACAAAGATAAAAGACATCCAAACACTGTTATTTTTAGCCAAAAAATTACAGACGATTTGAAAAGAAGAGATTTTACAATAAACTCTATGGCCTTTAATTTAGATAAAGGACAAATAATTGATGATTATAAAGGACAAAATGATTTATTTAACGGTTTAATCAGGGCAGTGGGTGATCCGGATAAAAGATTTAGAGAAGATGCTCTTAGAATGTTAAGAGCAATTAGATTTTCTGCTGAATTAGGATTTATTATAGAGCAAAAAACGGCTGAATCTATAGCCCAAAATGCCGAACTGATAAAATATGTGTCTTTTGAGAGGATTGGAGAAGAATTTAAAAAGATTATAATGTCTAAAAATCCAGCCATGGCCATTGGAATAGCACAAAAACTAAACATTATAAAATACATAATTCCAATATTTGAAGATTCTGTCGGCTGTGTTCAAAATAAAGAAGCTCACAAATACGATGTTTGGGAGCACAGTTTAAAGACATTACAGCACTCCGCAGATAAAAACTTTTCATTAGAAATCAGATTAGCATCTTTGTTTCACGATGTTGCAAAACCAAAGACAAAATTTGAAGAGGGAAATAAAACAACTTTTTATAATCACGAAGTTGTTGGTGCCAAGGTTACACGTGAAACATTGAAAAAAATGGCTTTTTCAAAAGAAATAGTTGATAAAGTGACTCTTTTGGTCAGACATCACATGTTTTTTTCTGATACAGAACAAATAACTCATTCCGCGGTTCGCAGATTAATAGCAAAAGTTGGTAAAGATAATATTTGGGACTTAATAAATCTTAGAATATGCGACAGAATAGGGAGTGGAAGACCAAAAGAAGAACCCTACAGACTAAGAAAATTTCAATCTATGATAGAAGAAGTAATAAGAGACCCTATTTCTGTTTCAATGTTAAAAATAGACGGAAATGACCTTATGAAAATGTTTCACATGAAACCCGGACCAAAAATAGGCCTTATTTTGCATGCATTGTTAGAAGAAGTTTTGGAAGATCCAGCAAAAAATGAAAAAATGTTTCTCGTGAAACATTCAGAAGAACTTTTAAAGCTTTCCGACGAAGAACTTAAAAAAATTGGTGAGAAAGCCAAAAAAACCAAAGAAGATAAAGACCTAGAAGAAATAAACACACTTAGAAAGAAAAGATTTGTAAAATAAAAAAACCACCGTAGACTTCAGTGAAAATGGGATAAAGTGGGGAAACTTTATAATTGTTTAAAAATAGGGTTGAGGGCTATTTTATTTTGTTGTTGTGAAGCTTACGATGGTCTTTCGATAAGCCGTAGTACCGCCAAATTAATTGCAATAAGTTGCAAACATGCGCACTAGTGGCATTCGAAATAAATATGTATTTAATTTTGTAAAGAACTAAAATGTACTAACCTGATTACATTATAATTTTATAAAGGACATAAGTAAAGGACATTATAATTAAATCTGTGGATAACTTTTGTCTTTTATAAAAAATGTCTTTTAAAAAATTAAATTTTTATATTTAAATAAATTGGAGCATGATCAGATCCGAAAACATTATCAAAAATTTCTACATCAGAAATTTTATTGAAAATTTTTTCATCTACAAAAAAATAATCTATTCTCCAGCCAACATTTCTGTCTCTAGAAAAAGTTTTCATATCCCACCAACTGTATTTTATTTTTTCTGGATTTAATTTTCTATAAACATCAACAAATCCGGATGATATAAATTTATCAATCCAAACTCTTTCCTCTGGCAAAAAACCAACACTGTTTTTGTTATTTTCTGGACGAGCCAAATCAATTTCTTTATGTGCGACATTAACATCTCCACAAAAAATAACTTTTTTTCCGCTTTTTTTTATTTTTAAAATAAAATTTAAAAATTCTTTATAGTATTTTAATTTAAACTGTAATCTCTCTGCTGGACCGCCACCGTTAGGGAAGTAGCAATTTATAATTACAAAATCTTTGTAAAACAAATTTATTTGTCTGCCTTGTTGGTCCAAATCTTTTACCCCCAATCCAAAAGAAACTTTTTCTGGTTTTAACTTTGTATAAATCGCAACACCTGAATGCCCCTTTCTTTCTTTTGAAGATTCAAAATAAGAAAAATAATTTGGTAATTTTTTTATATCATCAGATAATTGATCTTCTTGAGCTTTTGTTTCTTGAACACAAAAAAAATCTGGCTGATTTTCCAAAACCCAATTCAAACACCCATCCTTTTTTGACCAAGCTCTAATTCCGTTTACATTCCAAGATATTATTTTCATAATTATTTTTTTAAAAAAATTAAAATGTCTTTAGTTATTTTAAATTTACAACAAATAATAAAATATTACGATGTGTAAAACTTATTTGACAACATAATACATATTATGGCAATATATGAAACTGGGTACGGATAGAACATCAACAACAAAGTGGGGAACACACACCCCACACAAGAGGAGAAAAAACTATGACATTAGTGTCATACAAGGGGCCCCGACTTAACTGGGGCAACTGTCCGAAAGAAAAAAAAGAAGCAGCGAATCGGTCCGAATTCCAAGGGATGATTGAAAAATATCCTATTGGAGCAAGACTGATAGCAGGAAAAGCTTCGGCCGTCCTGCAATGCCGTGGCTCTCGAGCAAAAACCCTGAAACTGAATAAGTTTCCGGCTTGTATTGCTCGGGAAGTTAAGTGCCTGGTTCAACATGAGCGAACCCGGCACCTGGCCGAGAAGCACTTCGGTGTTTCGATTGGTTACGAAAACTCGACCGTTAACATGGTCATTGTGGCAACCAATCGAATCAGGGTTGAAGAGCTGAGGGGTAAAATCCTCGGCAAATCAACCGAAACCGAAACCGGGATGGTGCTGGCAGGGGTTTAGCCGAGCATCAAAACCAAAACCGTACCCACCCAAACACCCACACACAGACTGTTTCTGTGATGTGGGTGTATTTATTTATTATTTTTATTATGGAATTTTTTGTGAACTTCTCGTAAATGGGTATCGGTAACATGTGTATAAACTTGTGTAGTTGTAATATTTGCATGACCAAGCATTGCCTGAACCGATCGCAAATCAGCACCATTAGATAATAGGTCTGTCGCAAAAGAGTGTCTTATAACATGAGGGGTGACTTTTTTTGTAATACCAGCCTTAATTGCATAAAATTTAACAATTCTTTCTATCGATCTTGATGTTAGACGAATGGTTGGTTTCTTTTTTAATAAATTTTTTCCACCCTTACCAGCGACTTGCACGAACATGGCCTCATCAAAATCATCTCTTTTTTCTAGATATTTTTTTAAATAATTTTTTGCATTTTCTGACAAAAATACAACTCTGACCTTTTCGCCCTTTCCTCTAATAGAAAATTCATCTCTTTTCAAATCCAAATCTCTATTTAATGAACAAAGTTCAGAAACTCGTAATCCTGTAGAAAATAGTAATTCCAAAATAGCCCTATCTCGCAAACCCCTAATCGTATTTTCTTCTGGACCATTCATAATATTAGAAAGTTCTTCTTGAGAAATTAAATCCAATGATCTCTCAGAAACTTTTGCCAATTCTATTTGGTCTGGTGCAACGGTTTTGTGACCTCTTTTAATTAAAAACTTCAAAAAAGATCTTATTGCTATCAGGTAATAATTTTGTGTTCTTTTTTTTATAGTAGAAGACTGTGATAGGGAACCAACATGTGTTCTAGAAAGTTGACGATTTAACCATAAACGAAAATCCCTTATTGATCTTTCTGAAATATCAGACACATTAGAAATATTTTGTGTTTTTATAAATCTTGAAATATATCTATCATAATTTTCAACAGTCTTCACACTTCTTCCTCTTTCAATCTCAATATATTCCAAAAATTCTTGTTTTAAATCCAAAATCTGATCTTTTTTCATAATTATGCAAAAATTTAGCTTATACAAAGAATAATATCACAAAATCATGTCGCACAATATTAAATATTAAATATCTATTTATTTTAAGTGTTAAAATAATACAAATATATTGAATCATAACGAGAATTTGCTTTATTAAATATTTTATGTTAATATGTCTTTCAACATGTTAACAAAGAAAAAGAAATCAAAAGCAATAAAAGAGGTACAAACTCACACAAAAGACACTGGTTCTCCAGAGGTTCAAATTGCTATTTTAACAAAACAAATAGAAGAATTAACAAAACACCTAAAAAAACACACAAGAGATAATCACTCAAGAAGAGGATTACTATCAATGGTTGCGACAAGACAAAAACTAATGAGATATCTTGCCAAAAAAGATCCAAAAAGACACAAGTCTCTGGTGAAGAAAATTAACTAATCAACAGCAAATCCGAGATGATTCTCGGATTTTTTGATATAATACTTTTATGCCAGTAATAAAACACAAAGAGCAGAGGGTTGCTGTTTTTATAGATACACAAAATTTATATCACAGTGCCAAAAATTTATATAAGAAAAAAGTTAATTTTGGATCAATATTAAAAGAATGTGTTGCGGGAAGAAAATTAGTTAGAGCAATTGCTTATGTAATAACTTCAGAAGCAGGTGATGAACAAGGTTTTTTTGATGCATTACAAAAGTTGGGGATTGAAACAAAAACAAAAGATTTGCAAATTTTTTCAGGCGGAGCGAAAAAAGCGGATTGGGATATTGGATTGGCTATTGATGCGATCAAGGCAGCAGGAAAAGTTGATGCTATAATAATTATGTCCGGTGACGGAGATTTTGTACCATTGGTAGAATATCTTAAAACAACAGGAGGATGTCAGGTGGAAATTGCATCTTTTGGAAGATCTTCTTCTTCAAAGTTAATAGAAACTGCTGACGATTTTATGGATTTAGATTTTGAGTCTGGCAAATATTTAATTGGCGGATACAAAATTTGGAGAAATTAATATTTTAATTTTAAAATAAAAAATTTTTTTTAATGGAAGATAAAAATTTAGAAAAAGAAATAGAGCAACAAAATGAAAAAGAATTAAATATTCGTCCTCTTAGAACATATGAGCAGGATGTTGCTAATTTTGTAAAAAAAGGCCAAATTTCAACTGCAAAAATCGTAATGGCAGAACAAAAAAGAAAAGAGAGACAGGAAAAAATAGAGAAGGTTGAAAAAGTTGAAAAACTGACCAGTAATTCTTTGAGGGTTAGTATTTTTTTGGTTTTTACAGGAATTGCAATTGTTTTGGGAATTTTTTATTACACACAATATTCTGCAAAAAAAACAGAAGAAATTTCTGGAACAGAATTTAGAGATATATTAATGAACAAAAAAGTCAAAAGGGAAATAATTGTGAATGATAAATTAAATAGCGATATAAAAAGAGAGTTTATTTCGCAAATTCAAAACCCTCCACAACTTAATTTTTCAGAAATAGCAGAAATACAATTAATAAGAAAAAATATTATTAGACAACAAGACGGAAAACAAACCGAACAAAAAGAAAAGGTTTCAATAGGTGATTTGTTTACATTTCTAGATTTTAAACCAGAAAATTTATTAATTAGATCTTTAGAAGAAAATTATCTTTCTGGTATTATCGGAACAAATTCTGGCACATTTCCTTTTATCTTAATAAAGACAAAAGAATATCAAAATGTATTTTCTGGAATGTTAGATTGGGAAAAAAACATGTTTAGAGAAGTAAATGACATATTTTTTCAAACATTGCCAACGGATGATTTTATCGTAAATCCACCATCTTTTGTGGATATTATAATTTCAAACAGAGATGCCAGGGCAATATTGGGCGAAAATGGAGAAATTCAATTTTATTATTCTTTTATAAATAATAATCACTTATTATTAGCATCAAAAACAGAAGTCATTTCTGAGATGCAAAAAAAATTAAACCTTCAAAATATAGTACGGTAGAAAGTATTTGCTTTTTTGATTAATAAATTATAAAATCAAAATATATGAATGAACAAAAAATAGATTTAAATTATTTCAAACAAAAACTCCTAAAAGAACAGGAAAGATTAATTTCTGAACTTCAATCTGTTGGTAGAATAAACCCAGATAATCCAATGGATTGGGAACCTACAGCAGGAGAAATAGAAGAAAATGCATCAGACAAAAACGATCAAGCAGATAATATAGAGCAATATGAACAAAATGCTGCTATCTTAAAAGAATTAGAAATAGAATTAAATGAAGTAAAACATGCTTTGGAAAAAATAGAGAAAGGAACATATGGAATATGTGAAGAGAGCGGAAATCCCATATCAACAAAAAGACTAGAAGCATATCCAGCGGCCAGAACAAATTTAAGATAAATTTAATATTTCTTGATATTGAGAATGCTATGTTTTGATTATGAGCATAGCCAAAATTTTTGGAGCTCAGCCAAGAATAATTTCTGCTGACAAAATAGAAATAGAAATTGACATATCAAACGGTCTTCATTCTTTTATAATAATTGGACTCGGGGACAGATCAGTAGAAGAATCAAAAGACAGAATTTCTTCTGCCATAAAAAATTCGGGATTCAAATCACCAAAACAACAAAATCAAAAAGTTGTAATATCATTGGCACCAGCAAATATCAAAAAAACCGGTGCCATTTTTGATTTGCCAATGGCAATTGGATATTTACAAGCGACAAAACAAATTAATGTTGATTTGAGCAAAAAAATGTTTATCGGAGAACTTTCTTTAGATGGAAAAACCAGACACACAAAAGGAGTTTTGCATGCTGTATTATTAGCCAAAAAAATAAATTGTGACGAAGTTTATATACCAAAAGACAATGTGGTGGAATGCTCAATCATAAAAAACATAAAAATATTTCCAGTAGAAAGTCTTTCTCAGATCATAAAACATCTCCAAAATCCTTTTATCAAAAATAATTTTGAAACAAAAAGTTTTTATAAAAAAGAAACAAAAACTGACAACATATTTGATTCTGTAATTGGAAATGAAGATGCAAAAAGAGCAATTATCATATCAGCAAGTGGGGGACACAACATTTGCATGAGTGGTCCGCCCGGAACAGGCAAGACAATGCTTGCAAAATCAATAGTAGAAATAATGCCGGAATTAAATTACAAACAATTAATTGAAAGTACTGCCATATATTCTTCAACAAAAACATTATCTGAACCAATTTATAATCCACCCTTTAGAAATCCGCATCACACATCTTCGTATGTTTCTTTAATTGGTGGAGGAAACAATATTAGGCCAGGCGAAATAACCTTGGCACACAACGGTATATTATTTTTGGATGAATTTCCAGAATTTGATAGAAGATTTATAGAATCACTCAGACAACCGCTTGAAGAAAAATCCATAACATTATCCAGATCTTCTGGAACAGAAGTTTTTCCGGCCAATTTTATTTTAATTGCCGCGATGAATCCGTGTCCTTGTGGATATTACAAAACCGGTGTAAACAAATGCAAATGCGACATTGGTTCAATTTTAAAATATCAAAAAAAGATATCTGGACCAATTATGGACAGAATTGATCTGTGGGTAAATGTAAAAAAGATAGAATATCAAAAAATAAACTCACAAAATTCAAATGCAAATGACATTGAAAAAATCAAAAATATAATTTTAAATACTAGAAAAAAGCAATTTGCAAGATTTGGAAAACTAAATAATCAATTGACCAATCTAGATTTAAAAAAACACACAAGCATAGATCAAAAATCTCTACAAATTTTACAAAAATATTCAGAAAAAATGCAGATATCAATTAGAAGTTATTTTAAAATTTTAAAAATCTCAAAAACAATAGCAGATATAGAAGATTCAGAAAAAATAAAAGAGCCTCATGTTTTGGAGGCCTTACAATATAGAGAGAAAATATTTTAAATTAAACAAAATTACATTCTACAAACAGATCCAACTCTACATGCAGTAAACGGATTTCTTGCACCACGAACCTCAAAATGCAAGTGGGGGCCAGTTGATCTGCCGGTTGAACCAACATAACCAATTACATCTCCGGCTGAAACATTTTGACCTGCAACGACAGCATTTCTGCTTTGATGAGAGTATAATGTCTGTGTGCCATTTGGATGTGAAATTATAATCATAGAACCATAGCCACCGTTCCATCCACCCTCCTTACTTGTTATAACTTTTCCTGAAGCAGATGCCAAAATAGGAGTTCCTACCGGAGCACCAAAATCAACTGCATTATATCCGTGTAATCCCTGAGTAAGAATTGCTCCGGGTACAGGATTTCTGTAATAACCAGAAGAAACTGCTGTATTTTGTGCTGTTGAATTATTTGATGCTGATGTGTTTGATCTATTATTTGAAGCAACACCTTTTGGCTCTTCTTTTGGGGTAGGATCAACATTTGGAACTATAATCTTGTCTCCAACACTAAGTTTTGAATCGATTTCTATACCGTTAAATAGTGCGATTTCTCTTACATCGGCATTATATATTTTTGCAATATCCTCTATTGTTCCACCGCTTTTAACAATATGTGTAATGCCTGTAACTGGTAAAATTATAAGTTCTTGCCCCGGCTTGATTGGTCCTGAAAAATCATTAGCCCATCTTATTGTATTTACGGAAACATCAAACATTTGAGCGATTTGGGAAAGGGTGTCGCCCTCTCTAACAATATAAACAGATATTTTGCCGTAATTTTTTGATTTATTTAAATCTGAATTAAATGAAATTATCGCACCGTCAGCAGATAGGGCGACATCATCCACAATTGATATTTCGCCACCACCAATAGAGCCAACAGAATTTGTGATTGGTAAATTTGATTGCAATATAGACATATTTTGAGAATTATACCTCTCAAAAACACTTTCTAAACCTTTTTCTGCCAAAATAAAATAAATTGGCACAAAAAACACACAACAAAAACAAATGGTTATCAATACCCTCGAAGGGCTATTTTGATGTTTGTATGTAAGACTCGATACCTTATTTTTAGATGGTTTTATCGGGTCTGTTTCTGTTTCTTTTGATATTATAAGCCTTATTTTAAGCAGTTTTTTGAATTCTGAGGATGATCTACAGATCGCCTTCTTTCTGAATTTCTGTGGTATATATAATTATAGATTGGGTAAAAACAAAGTCAAACAATTATCAACAGGCAGACTTTTGTCATTAATCTGCTAATATTATGAGAATGTCATATTTAAATAATCTAAATAGCGAACAAAAAAAAGCAGTTTTGCATACAAGTGGTCCAATTTTAATAATTGCAGGAGCAGGTGCCGGAAAAACAAAAACGATAACACACAGAATAGTAAATTTAATTAAAAGTGGAGTAAATCCAGAAAATATTTTAGCTGTCACATTTACAAACAAAGCCGCTAGCGAAATGAGAGAAAGGGTTAATCATATTTTACAAAATGATCCGGACCTAAAAATTCCAATAGAATTTTTGGAGAGACCAACAATAAAAACTTTTCACTCCCTGGGTGTAATGTTGTTAAAAGAAAATTTTAATTTGGTCAATTTACCAAAAAATTTTACAATTCTAGACAAATCAGATTCAAAAAAAATAATAAAAGATATTTTGATATTGCAAGGTATAGATCCAAAAGTTCATGACCCAGCAAAAATAGTCGGCATTATTTCAAAACAAAAAAGTAAAATGATTAGTCCGGTTGAGTATTCTGATACTATTCACAAAAATGAATATAGCAAATCAATCATATCAGAGGCATGGATTCAGTATGAAAAACACTTATCCAAAATCGGCGGTTTGGATTTTGATGATTTATTAATACATTCAACCAACTTATTGATAAAAAATTCTGAAATACGAGAAAAATATCAAAACAGATTTAAGTATATTCATATAGACGAATATCAAGACACAAATGATGTTCAATATGAAATGACAAAAATTTTGGCAGAAAAACATCAAAATATTTGTGTTGTTGGTGATGCTGATCAAAACATTTACAGCTGGAGAGGGGCATCAATAAAAAACATTATGAATTTTGAAAAAGATTATCAAAATGTAACACAAATAATCTTAGAAGAAAATTACAGATCTACTCAAAATATTTTAACCGCAGCAAATCAAATTATTTCAAAAAACAAAATAAGAAAAGAAAAAAAACTTTTCACAAAAAATAATGAGGGGGAAAAAATATTTTTATACAAAGCACTAGATGAATATGATGAGGCAAATTTTGTTGTCTCAAAAGCAAAAGAATTAATAAATTCAGGCACAAATCCAGAACAAATTTGTGTTTTATACAGGGCCAATTTTCAATCGAGAGTCTTGGAGGAAGTTTGTTTAAAATACAATTTACCTCACCAAATAGTTGGTACAAAATTTTTTGATAGAAAAGAAATAAAAGATGTGATCGCATATATTAAATCTGCAATAAATGAAAAAGATTTTACAAATCTAAATAGAATCATAAACACACCAGCAAGGGGAATAGGGAAAGCAACAATTTTAAAAATTCAAACAAATCAAGAACACACCCTAACACCAGCAGTTACAAAGAAAATAAAAGATTTTAGAAATTTATTACAAGAAATAAAAAATAGTACAGAAAAAAACAAACCGAGCGAAATAATTTCTATGATATTTACAAAAGCTGGTTTTGAAAAAGAACTTTCACAAGACGGAGAAACCGGTCAGGAAAGAATACAAAATATAAAAGAATTGGTCTCTCTAGCCAAAAAATATGATATTTTTGAACCCAAAATTGCAATTGAAAAATTTTTGGAAGATGTTTCTTTGGCATCTGATCAAGATGAATTAGAAAAAAATAATGCAGGAATAAAATTGATGACAGTTCATGCATCAAAAGGACTTGAATTTGAACATGTTTTTGTGACCGGACTTGAGGCGGGACTTTTTCCAATGGAAAGAGAGAATGAAAAAGAAGAAGATTCAGAAGAAGAGAGGAGACTTTTTTATGTTGCAATAACAAGAGCAAAAAAAAGATTGTACTTGTCTTGGGCAAATTTTAGAACTATTTTTGGAAATAAAAATATAAATATCTCTTCAGAATTTTTGGATGACATAGATTCAAAAATAATAGAAACGGAAAATTATTTTGGTGAGCAAAATGGAGAAGGTGGTCAAAAAATAGAATATTTGATAGATTTTTAATTATGTTTATAAAAGCCAAAAAATCTCTAGGGCAAAATTTTTTAAAGTCCAAATCAGCAATAAAAAAAATAATTGAGGCCGGATCAATAAAAACGGGCGACACCATACTTGAGATTGGGCCGGGAACAGGAATTTTGACAGAAGAAATTTTGAAATTTGATATAAGACTTATATGCATAGAAACTGATTTTGAAATGATACAAATTTTAAAAGAAAAATTTTCAAAAGAAATTTTAACAAAAAAGCTAACATTAATTAGCGGTGATATAACAAAAATAAAATTATCGACTATATTAGAAAAAAATACAAAATACAAAATAATTGCAAATATTCCATATTATATTACTGGTGAAATAATTAGAAAATTTTTATCAGCAGAAAAAGAATATCAGCCAGAAAAAATGGTGTTGCTGGTTCAAAAAGAAGTCGCCCAAAGAATTGTCGCCAAAGACAAAAAAGAAAGTCTTTTATCTATTTCCGTCAAAGTTTATTGTGAACCAAAAATAATTGATGTTGTTAAAGCTGGTTCATTTGTACCAGCACCAAAAGTTGATTCGGCAATTATTTTGTTTGATAAAATATCAAAAGATTTTTTTATAAAAAATAAAATAAAAGAGAATTTATTTTTTGAAATAATACATGCCGGCTTTGCTCACAAAAGAAAAAGGGTTTTATCTAATTTAAAAAAAATAAAAAATATTAAAGAAACAGACTTGCCACAAAGTATGAAAAATGAGCGAGCTGAAAATTTAACAATTACAGATTGGTTAAATTTTATAAAATAAATTATTTAATTATATGATTATCTGATAATTTATAAGCCAAGTGGTGGACTAAATCCTACACCGGGTAATGGAATAGGGGTTATTATTCCAGCAACGGGTAATGGGGCACAAAGGGCACCAGTTAAACATGGAGGCGAAACACCTTCTGCCAGAGTGGCATATGTACCCAATGTATAGGCACCCGGAGTAAACAAAGAGGCTAAATTTTGCGGAGTTGAAACCCTAGAGACACCAAATTCAAACATAACAGGTAGCGGTTTTGGGCTAGGTGTACCAGTGCTATAATCAGTAATTAAAAGATATTGACCATTAGAACATATACAAGGAACAGAAAGTATTATCGGACCACCAAAAGGAATAGACAGTGATCCGGTCGCCAAACCATCAACTCCAGGAATTGCGGCATCAGCTCCAGGAATTGCGGCACCAGCTCCGGGAATTGAGGCTAATGGTAGTCCAATTAAAACAGGAATCAATCTTGATAATTCTTCCATAGAAATTGAACCAGAGTTAACTAACTGAACAAGATTTTCAACGGCAGTCATTGGTCCAGTAAAAGGAACACCGTACAAAGGTCTTTGTACGAGAGATGAAAAATCATCAAAAGAAAGTAGGCCCGATTCTGTTAATTGAAGAAGTTGTCTTACTGCAGAAGCGGGTCCGGTAAAAAATCCGCCAACATCGTCAACAACTCCGGTTACAGTATCTCTAACATCGCGAAAACCATCTCTAACATCATCGACTAAACTTCTAAATGAAAATGCGTATACAAAATTATTTGTAATAAACAAACTTAATATAACAAATAAAGATATCAACATTTTATATTTAAACATTCTTTTATTATATCATTCATGTGTTATTATTAAAAGTAAATGAGGGCACCAAGTTTAAAAGTTTCAATTACAATTTTAATAACCGGGATTATTGTCTCTGGCATAATAATTTATTCCAATATAAAAAATTCCAGAAAAAATATTATAGTAGAAGAGCAAACATCTCTAGTCATACAAAACCAATCAGCAATGTCACAAGACACAGACGGTGATGGTCTTTTTGACTGGGAAGAGGTTTTGTGGGGTACAGATCCAAATAATCCAGACACGGACGGAGACGGAACCAAAGACGGTGACGAAGTTAAGTTGGGTAGAAATCCACTAATTCCTGGTCCAAATGATAAATTAGAATCTCCAGAAGAGAGGGCTTTGGCAGAATTAGAAAAAAAGAACCTAGACGAAAATAGCATTACCGCAAAATTTAATAATGTTTTAATAAAAGAATATTTCGGAAGATTAGATCCAATATATGGAATGTCAGATTTTGATAAGTTGGATGTAATAAACCTATCAATAGAGTCAATTGCAAACGAAATAAAAATACAAGAAAAATATAAATTATCAGACTTGAGAACTTTTAACCTATTAGAAGAAGATAAAATGATCATTTATGCCCAAAATTTTTTAGATTTTCATAATGAAATAACAAATCCAATAAATACAGCTTCAATAAATAATGACTACAAATCAATGGCAAAAATTCTTAGAAATTTAGCCGACAAACTTGTTCTAATAGAGGTTCCTCAACAAATATCAGGCCAACACATAGATTTAATTAATGGATATTATGCTATGGCTGAAGCGATAGAAAACATGTCTGTAACAGAATCTGATCCTGTTTTAGGATTAATTGGATTAAAATCATTTGAAAAAATAGAAATAGAGCAACAAAATAGGTCCTCCAGCATCACAATATTTTTGAAAGCAAACGGAATAAGTACAACAGGAGGACGAGTCGTAGGTGATGGAATATAAATTATTGTATAAAAAATGATAAATAATAATTATAAATTGTATATAAAAAAAATAGTATCTGGTATTTTATTGTTTGTTATATCAATAACAATGATTTTTGGACTTATTGTAGAACAAGAAAATTATATTGTTTGGGCCCAAGTCGACACCGAAATTCCAGAATTAGATGAGGATGATGAAGATTCTGATTTTTCACAAATAAACAACACAGGATCTGTAAGCACTGACCAGACATCTGGATCTAGAACGACAACAACAGATTCTATAAATACCGGAATTAATCTGCCTAGCATAAATACAACAAATGCTTGCCTGGCAAGAGGATCAATATCAAAAAGTGCTGGTACCCCAAGAATTGTGGCTCGTGGAAGATGTTTTGAAACAATTGACGGTAGGCCATTTTATCCCGTAGCTGATACAGCATGGCTTTTAGGAAAATTAACAAATGCCGACATAGAGACATACATTAGAAGCAGAAGTCAACAAGGTTTTAATGTAATAAAATTTGATTCTAGAGAGGGTGATTTTGCAAAACATGATTTTATTTTTGACACATTAAAAAAATATAATATGTATGCGGAAACGGGCCCAACACACGGTCAATCAAATGGAATTGCATATGTAAATAGGTACAAAAACAGGGACAACATTTTTGCCTGGATTGTTGGTGGTTTAGATGAAAGACCCACACCACCAATATCTTCAATAAATTCTTTATTGCAATCAGTTAGAAGTGCTGATCCGGGCAGACTTGTTTCAGCTCACCCAAGAACTGAACACCTTCTAACCACCCGTGTTGGCAATATCCCCGCCCATAATGTAAATGCCAATTTAATTGACTTTTATTCAACACACAAGTGTAGTCCGGGTAGTATAGCAGGACTTGTAAGTGCTGATTATAACAGGGGAAACAAGCCCGTTTATTTGATGGAGCCAGTATATGAAGGAAGAGTAAATGATTGTGGTTGTAGTAATGGATGTACCGCCACACAAGTTTCACAACAAATAAACGAGGCTATAAGTGGTGGTGTTGCCGGTATAAGTTATGGTCATCATTCTATTTGGAGTTTTAATAGAGCAACCGGAGGTGGTGGTGATGCACAAGGTGGAACACCGTGGACACAAGCAATAAATTCCACTGGTGCAAGCTCTACTGTCGCTGCAACTGGTGGTGTTGGTGGTACAAGTGCCCAGACTGGCGGAATAAACAATCAAAACCAAACAACCAGTGAAGATGCAATAAACCTCTTCGACATCCTAACAGAAGCCGGTAAGGCCTGTGTAGCACAATTTTTTGCAAATCAATTAACTGGATTTATAACCACAAGATTAAATAATTTTGTAAATTCACTAAACTCATCATTTATGGGTCCACCAGCACCAACTGTACCAGTTTCAGAGATGGGAAAAATTTTAGCTAAAGAAATAATGAGTGATGGTATAGCATTTTGTATGATGAATGGAATTGTTGAATCAATTCTGCAAAGCACAATTGCTTGGGCAAAAGGTGGATTTGACGGTGATCCAAAATTCATTCAAAACATGGATGCCTATTTCAAAAATGTGACAGATGAAGTTATAGGGCAATTCTTAGATGATATATCTGGAAACATATTGTGTGATCCGTGGTCAATAGAAGTTAGACTAGCCCTACTTTTGCAATACGAAAGAAATGATAAAAAAGTTTGTAAACTATCAGATATAGTTAATAATATAAACAAATTCGTAAATGAAGATTTTAGTGAGGGTAAATGGAAAGGGTGGTTTAGTTTGACACAAGATAGTGGTGGAAACTTTTTTAGACAAACAAGAGAACAAGCTGAAATTCTTGACAGAAAGATAGAAATGAAAAAAAATAATTTACTAATTGAATTGAATTGGGGTAGAGGATTTCTTCCAGACAAAAGCAAAGATCCAAATGATGATCCAAACAAAACCACAACACCCGGAACACTTATATTACACAGATTAGAAACCACTCTGGGAATACCTGCCGGTAGAATGACTATTGCAGATGAAATAGATGAATTAATGTCAGTATTAATAAACTATTTCCTAACAACTGGTTTTGAAAAGATATTTGGTGATGATGAAGAAACTAATTTTGCAGGTCAATATGCAAAAACAAGTTTGGCTACTGGTACAGAGACTGACAGGAGTAATCCGTTTGCAGCACCGGGAGACAGTACACAGGGGGCTCGTGGAGGTTTTCTGTGGAAACCAATATCTGAAAGCAATCAAAAGCTTGTCGTTCTATTACCATCAACATACAATAACAAAATATCGAAAGTGTGTGTTGTTCAAGCACAAATAGAAGTGGAGTGCGGAAGATATAGTGGTATTCATAATGGAAATAGAACACATTGGAGATTCAACAAACCCGGATCTGGATATGGTTCTGGAGTATTTGTAGTAGCAACACTAAATACTGGTCAAAAAGTTCATTGGTCAATACCAAATGGGGCACAAAGAACAACATATTAATTAAAATGAATAAAAAAATATATTTAATTACAAAATTTTCAACTATATTTTTAATAATATCAATTCTTTTATTTGGAAATATGTTTATTTTCAATGAAAATGCCGAAATAAAGTATTTACATGCCCAAATGGTAACTGGCCACCCAGGAAATCCAAGTAGCCCAGTAAATGATCCAAATAATCAAAGTCAAAGCGGAAGTAGTACATTTTTATGGAAACCAGAATCTGAAAATGACGGAAAACTTGTTGTTTTATTACCGAGTTCGCTTAGGGGAGATATTAACAAGGTCTGCATAAAAAACATAAACTTAGAAGTTATAGAGTGTGGGCGATTCACTGGTGATACGGCAAATGGAAGAAGACCACATTATCGTTTTTCAAAACCCGGAGCAGGTTATGGGGGGCCAATACTATTGGTAGCCGAACTTAAAAATGGACAAACAAGAACTTGGTCAATTAGAAATGGGGCTATGAGAGTTGAGTATGACAGGAATGGAAACATGAAAGAAACAAATGTAAGCGGAGTTCAAGAGGTCGGTACTACAAATGATGAAAATCCTGCTGACCTCTTCGACATCCTAACAGAAGCCGGTAAGGCCTGTGTAGCACAATTTTTTGCAAATCAATTAACTGGATTTATAACCACAAGATTAAATAATTTTGTAAATTCACTAAACTCATCATTTATGGGTCCACCAGCACCAACTGTACCAGTTTCAGAGATGGGAAAAATTTTAGCTAAAGAAATAATGAGTGATGGTATAGCATTTTGTATGATGAATGGAATTGTTGAATCAATTCTGCAAAGCACAATTGCTTGGGCAAAAGGTGGATTTGACGGTGATCCAAAATTCATTCAAAACATGGATGCCTATTTCAAAAATGTGACAGATGAAGTTATAGGGCAATTCTTAGATGATATATCTGGAAACATATTGTGTGATCCGTGGTCAATAGAAGTTAGACTAGCCCTACTTTTGCAATACGAAAGAAATGATAAAAAAGTTTGTAAACTATCAGATATAGTTAATAATATAAACAAATTCGTAAATGAAGATTTTAGTGAGGGTAAATGGAAAGGGTGGTTTAGTTTGACACAAGATAGTGGTGGAAACTTTTTTAGACAAACAAGAGAACAAGCTGAAATTCTTGACAGAAAGATAGAAATGAAAAAAAATAATTTACTAATTGAATTGAATTGGGGTAGAGGATTTCTTCCAGACAAAAGCAAAGATCCAAATGATGATCCAAACAAAACCACAACACCCGGAACACTTATATTACACAGATTAGAAACCACTCTGGGAATACCTGCCGGTAGAATGACTATTGCAGATGAAATAGATGAATTAATGTCAGTATTAATAAACTATTTCCTAACAACTGGTTTTGAAAAGATATTTGGTGATGATGAAGAAACTAATTTTGCAGGTCAATATGCAAAAACAAGTTTGGCTACTGGTACAGAGACTGACAGGAGTAATCCGTTTGAAAATTCTTACTCTGGAGTAACTTACAGAGATCAAGCCGCCAACAGAGAGGGGGTTAATATACCAAGTTTTTCTGGAAATAGTTTTAGATATTTACCAAATGTAAATGGTAAAGCAGTTATATATGTACCAAGGAGCAGATATCCACACAATAAAATAATTGTTTTTCAATCAAGAGCAGTTCCCGGAATACCCGATCATGCAATGCTAGAAGAGTATCCAGCCAGATCTGACGGAATATATGTATTAAGAAATTCTGGAGAAATTTATGCAACAGTAAATAGAAAAATATTAGTTGGGGCATGGGGCGGATTACCAAAACACGGTTTTGCATGGTGTATTAATAATCCAAATTCAAATATTACATCAAGCAGGGCTGGTGACGGAATTGATATAACGGGCATAAAAGATAATTGTCCAAGATAACAATTTATAAAAGTGAATAAAAAATTTCACAAAAAAAATAAAGTGGTATAATTAAATAAATTATTGTTTGGGGTGCATAAAATAAAAAATGAAAAACTTTTTTGATAGTAATAAAAAAATAATAATCTTTGCGACAATACTGTTGCTAATATTTTCTCCCTTTATTCAAATAAAAGAAAATGTCTCCGCAGAAAAAAACACATTAAGTCTATTTGGTGTCAATTCGGTTTATGCAGTTGGACCAACAGCACCATCAAATCCGTTTATAGCTCAAAGAAATACCATTTTGAACGGTTTAGATAATGTTAGCGGTGTCAGTGATGAAGAAAAAGAAAGATTAAGATCAGACATTTTGAATGCAAGAAATCAATCAGAATTAAATCAGGCACTTATTGATTCAAGAAATCGTATAGGAGATTGTGGGTTGTTTGGGATAAAGTGCGAAATGAGGTTGTGGTTTAATGAAACAATTGAAAGAGCCGGGGAAATAATACTTTCAATTTTTGGAGCTCTTTTATGGGGAGCCGGATCAATTTTAAATATATCAGTACATTTCGGTATTATAAAAATGGCTAATCTTGTCAACTCAGAAAATGTATACAAAGGGTGGGAAATAATAAGAGACCTCATAAATATTGCTCTAATATTTGGAATGTTATACATATCAATAAATACAATAATAAAAGGCTTTTCTGAGAATCAAAAAAATCTTGCATCATTGATATTTGCTGCGATTTTTATAAACTTTAGCTTCTTTTTTGCTTCAGTATTAATAGATGCTTCAAATTTGTTATCTTATGAAATTTATCAAAAAATAAGTTGTGCTGAATCGTCAGGATCAGATGTTACAAGTATTGCAAATACCGGGATTTCTTCTTGTTTCATGCAACAATTAAAATTGCAAACAATATATTCTATCGGGGGTGGTGGTGTCAATGCCAATCAAGGAAATTCAATGAATGTAGTAGGGTGGACAGAAAAAAGTGGCTGGGACAAATTCAAATATTATATACTGGCATCGATATTTGTTTTTGCAGCGACAATAGTTTTTATCGGGATGGCTATAATAATAATTGCCAGACTTATAACCCTTATTATGTTGCTTATATTATCGCCAGTGATGTTTTTGGGAATGATAATTCCTAGTCTAAAAACTCACTCTAGTAAATGGACCCAAAAATTCACTGCGGCACTAATTTCCTTACCGGCAATGTTTTTATTTTTATATATTACATTTTTAATGATTCAGGGAAACGGACTTTTGGGCAATTCAGGAATTTCTGGTCTAAACACATCTGGTACAATTTCAAATGCCATAGAGGGTGGAACTGGTTCACTTGGTGTTGTATTAAATTTTGCTATTGTGCTTGGATTTTTGTATGGATCAATTGTTATAGCCAAAGAAACAGGAGCGGCGGGTGCCAATTTTGTTAGTAAAGCAGCAAGTGGAATATTAAAAGGTGCAGCACTTGGAGCCGGATTTGGAGGAGTGGCACTTGCTGGAAGAACAATTGGTGGTGGTATAGGAGCTGGTGCCAGAAGGCTAGCAAAAAGAAATCCTGACAGTGCAGTTTCTAGAACAATAGGAAGATTTGGAGACAATTTAGCCAAAAGGAGTTTTGATTTCAGAAACACAAAGGCTGCTTCTGCTTTGGGTGCTGCTGGTGTTGGTCTTGGTGCTGGGTCAAAAAGAAGTTTTGATGATCAGGTTAATATTGCAAAAAGAGTTGAGGATTACGGCAAAAAAGCAGACGACAGTAGAACAAAACAAAATTTAGAGTTGTATGGAAAAACTGACGATTTTGAACAAAAGAGAGCAGATGCTGAAGCAGGAGCCGCAGCAAATGCTTATGCGAGTGTATATCAAAATCAACAATTTGTAGATAATCAAAATAAAATAACCAGAGCGGAAGCAGAAAATAAAAAAGCAGAAGAAGAAATAAAAGCCCTTCAAGAAGCTTATAATACTTCTCCCGATCAAAAAGCCAAGGACCAATATATACAAAAAATTAATGCTAAAAAATTAGAAGTGTCAACAAGAAATTCTGACATCTCAAAAATAAAATCTCAATCAAATAAAATATTAGAAAAAGAACTCGAAAAAACAGTTGGTGCAGAATTTAAGAAAATGGGAATTGCATCTAAACAAGAAATAGAAAAAACGGTTAAAAAACAAACGATGGACAAAGATGCTAGAAATCATCAAGAATTAATGAATGAGCTAAAAAAACAAAATCAATCTTCAAGTAAAACATAAAATAAATATATGCAAGATCAAAATCAAAAAATAATAGTAGAAAGATTTAATTCTCTTCCACAAAAAATCAAAGATGCTATTACCAATTCCGATTGGGAACAAAAAATCAGACTTATTGCCAGGCAACACAATTTAGTTATTGGCGATGCATATATTTTGGAAACAAATACTTTATTAATAATGCTTGGAATAATAGATTATGATAAATATTTTGAAACATTAAAACAAGAATTAAATATTTCCGAAGATCAAATAAAAAATAT
>CALLZK010000016.1 GCA_937858275.1 uncultured bacterium | reverse complement strand
TGGATTGAATTATTGAATATAATTGAAATATTTTTAATTGAGAATTGTGTATAATGTCAATGAATTACAAAAGCAAGGTAGTGGTTAGCAATTAATCATTTTGATATAATAAATTGTAAAAATGGAAAATCAAAAATTCAAAGAGTATCAATCAAATTTAGACACTGATCATGATAAAAATTCAGAAAAATTTTCTGATAAAAATCAAGAAGATCTGCCGAGTATGATTTCAGGACAAAATGATTCTGAGACAAAAAATTTAGAAAAGGAGATCGAAGAATTTAAAACTCAAGCAGAAAAAATTCTCAGAGCAAATAAATTTATGTATGAATCTTTTTCTGATAGTGTTACCCCAAGACTTGAATTTTCGCATGGTGTCAAAATAGATTTCAAAACCATGACAATTCATCTTGATACTGAATTTTTTTATAAAAACGGTTTTAATCAAAAGCAAATGTTGTGGGCGACATATCATGAATTGGCCCATTTCAAAGATCTTATATCAGATCCAGAATTGTTTATGGAAAATTTTAAACATATTCGTCAAAAAGCAGAAGAGTATGGAGAAAAAATTCGCCAAATAACAGGACAACCAAAAGCAATTTTATCAGAAGAACAAATTAAAAATGGTGAAGTCGATCCTGCTGTAGACCAGGCCTATGATGGTTGGCATACTTTTTATAATTGCCTTGATGATATATATGTTAATTCTCTAGTTGAAAGAGGTGTGTTTGCTTATAGTTCAAAAGGGCCAGACAAAGAGCATGTCGCAGATCTCTATTCCAGAGTTTTATTTTCTAATACAAAATATTTTGATTTACCCAAAAGTCGACAGTTTAGTTATGTGATGTTGAGAAAAGCGATGTTGCCAGAACAAGATTTGGAAGTTTCACCAGAAATTGAAGAAGTTTTAAAAAGAGAAATCATATTTTTGGGAAAAAAAATAACAGTTGAAGAAATGATTGGAATGATAAAGTCAAAAACTCGTTCTGGAATGAAGGCTGGCAACCGATACTATATGATCAAAAAAACTTTAGAGCCTATTTTTGAAGAATTGTATAATTTGGATTTAAAAGAGTGGAAAAAAAGAAGGGAACAAAAACAGGAGCAAAATAAAGAAAAACAAAATGGTGAATCTGGAGGTAGTTCTAAAGGTGGTGAACAAAATCAAGAAGGATCTGAAGATAATGAGCAAAAAAAGGAACAAGAATCAGGTGATTCTGCTTCGGAAAAAAAAGACGGCGAATCCGGTGAATCAAATGACCCGGATGACTCGAATGAATCAAAAGAGTCCTCTGGTGCGGGCGATCCTTTTGATCAAGAATTTGATCCAAAAAAATCACAACAAAAAAAGCAAAAACCGACTTTGCCAGGCGGTTCACATAAGCCAATAGACGACAAGGAAATAAATAAAATAATTGAACAGATAAAAAAATTCAAAGAAAATCCAGGTGGCGAACTTCCCAAAAAAACAAAAGAAGAATTAGAGAAAGAAAGACAAAAACAAATTGAGGAACAAGTACAAAAATGGTGTCATGAAAATAAAATAGACAGAGAAGTTTTGAGAAGGTTTGAAAAAATAAAATCAGAAATCTCTCCATATTTAGCAAAACTTTCAAAAGTTTGGGACTCCATAATTTCTGGTAAAGGTGTAAATTTTGAAAGAGGCACAATGTCTAGTAATGACGGCGAAGTCAATGTTTCGAGATTTATAAAATATTTTCCAGACATTTTGGCTGGTCGAATTAGAGAAGTTAGACCGATGGACAAAAAAATTACAAAAGAATTGCCATCAAATCAGCCAGAAACTATCAGGGTTAGATTTGTGGGTGATGCATCTGGTTCTATGTCTGATGGAAGTGTAAAACAAGAAGTTTTAGAAAAAGTTTATGTTTTGATTATGATGTCTTTGCGGGATTTTGAAACAAAATTAAATAGAACAAGAGCACAAAATCGCAGTAAATTATCAGTTCAAACTGAAGGTTGGTTATTTGGAAGTGATGCATTTAAAATAAAAGAATTTAGAAAAGGTAAAGATTATGAATCTGAATATGCACAAATTATTAGACAATTTTCTAGATTAAGAGAAAACCTCGGTTATACATGTGACAGTCGTGTTTATAAAAAAATAAGAGAAGAATTAAGTAGTTCTGATGTTTCTTCTATAAAATCTGGAAAAATAATGGATTTGGTTTTGGAAGTTACAGATGGTGTACCTACTGACAGAAGCGGAAACATTGACGAAGAAACTGTTGCACAAAATGTTTCTGATTTAGAAGATGTGGGCACTGTTGTTAGGGCATTTCAAATAGGTGTTGTTGATGAAGAAAGTAGACAAATTTTTGAAAGAACATGGAACAATAAAAAGAAAAGAGGTTATGTTGTTGAGGATAAAGTTGAAAATTTGATCCCAAAAATTACCGAAGCATTAGCACAATATTTATCTAATGTTAAAATATAATAACCCTCATGAAATCCCCAGAACACATTCAAAACATGTCATCTGCTAACATGGAATCAGATAATGAAACACAGACACTAACCAAAGAACAATTAAAACAAAAAGCAGACACAATACACACAAAACTAGATGAATCTATACAACAAGCAAAAACAGATAACACACAAGAATCCCTAGAACAGACACGAAAACTAATCAAACAATACAGAGAAACCATATACAGACTATATCCAGAATCAAACCCAGATAGATTCACATATGAACAATATCTATCCACTCTTCATCT
>CALLZK010000015.1 GCA_937858275.1 uncultured bacterium | reverse complement strand
CGAGTCCTAGTTGGTGCACAAAAATTGACAAAACACAATAAATAATATACTTTATTGAATTAGAAATAGTACATGGTGTGCTATACAAATAAGGAGAAGTTACTATGAGTGTGCATCAAATGGAAATGGAGCTTGAAACAGAAACGATAACCGACGAAATGGCGAAAAAGATGATTGCCGATGGCGACATCTCATTTGTCGCCAAAAATCTGCACAGGGCTAACGGACTCAGTTCCGAAGTGGCTCACAAACTGATTGTCGCCGGCTACTCTTTTGCGATGGCAAATCACACCAATGCCTTTACGGCATTGTGTGCCACAGAATAAGAATTATTTTTTTAACACAAAAAAGACGGGCATAAAAAACCCGTCTTTTAAATTTGTATGAAATTTTAATTCAAATTCAAACTGTCTGGATCTTTTTTGGAATCACCAACAAAAATTCCTTGAGACTCCAATAATTTTTCATATTCTTCCCTTTCCAAAGTTTCAACCTCCATCAATTTGTTAGCGATCAAATCCAAAACTTTTTTATTTTCTAACAAAAGTTTTTCAGCTTTTTCTTTTGCCTCAGTCAAAAGTTTTGAAACTTCAAAATCAATTTCATCTGCAAATTTTTCTGAATAATCTTTATCATCAGAATATTGACCCATAATTGCCCTACCCCTTGCACCTTCAAGTGCAATTGGCCCAAATTTTTCTGACATTCCAAACCTAGTAACCATATCTCTTGCCAAAGAAGTTGCAACTTGCAAATCGTTTGATGGGCCGGTTGTAATATCACCGAAAATCATTTTTTCTGTAACATATCCACCCATAGTCATTGCCAAATCATCCAAAAATTCTTTTCTAGATTGTAGTTTTCTATCTTCATTTGGAAGTTTTAAAGTATATCCACCAGCCCTTCCTCGAGCAATAATAGAAATTTTATGAACAGGATCTGCATTTGGTAAAAGAGATGCCACAAGAGCATGACCGGCTTCGTGATATGCGGTAATTTTTCGCTCTTTTTCTGAAAGTAAATGACTTTTTCTTTCTGGACCAAGCATAACTTTTTCAATAGAACGAATTAAATCAAATTGAGAAACTTTTTTACGATTTTCTCTAGCAGCCAAAATCGCAGCTTCATTTACAAGAGAATACAAATCGGCTCCAGAAAATCCGGGTGTTCTCTCTGCCAAAACTGTAAAATTAACATCTTCTGCAAGTGGCTTATTTCTGGCTTGAACTTTCAAAATTTCTTCACGATCTTTTCTGTCAGGAAGATCAATAACAACCCTCCTATCAAATCTTCCCGGTCTCAAAATTGCTGGATCCAAAACATCCGGTCTGTTTGTGGCAGCCATAACAATAACCTTATCGTTTGGTTCAAAGCCATCCATTTCTACTAAAATTTGATTCAAGGTTTGTTCTCTTTCATCATTTCCACCACCAACACCAATCCCCCTTGCTCTACCAACCGCATCAATTTCATCTATAAAAATAATTGATGGCGAACCAGCTTTTGCTAATTTGAATAAATCCCTAACACGAGAAGCGCCAACCCCGACAAACATTTCTACGAATTCAGAACCTGAAATAGAAAAGAAATTTACACCAGCTTCGCCAGCGGTCGCTCTAGCCAATAAAGTTTTACCAGTACCAGGAGCACCCATTAAAAGAATTCCTTTGGGAATTTGTGCACCGATTTCCAAGAATTTTTTTGGATTTTTTAGAAAATCAACAATTTCCATCAATTCCTCTTTCGCCTCTTTTGCTCCGGCAACATCCTTGAAAGTAACCTTCTTTTTGTCTGTTGGATTTGCAAGTCTTGCATTTGATTGTCCAAATGTAAATGCTTGCATTCCAGCTCCTTTAACCTGTCTTGATAGATACCAAATCAAAAAAATTATAAAAAATAATGGAATCAAAAATGGCCCAGCGACAATTAACCAATAAGCAAAACCGCTTTCTCTCTTTATTTCAATAGTAAGTTTTGATAAATCTTCTGGAGACAATCCATAATTTACCAAAGTATCAGAAAAGGCTGTGCCAGATTCTTTTTTTGTCTTTTTTAAGATGTCGCTGTCTTTATATTTGGCTTCTATTTCATCACCTCTAATTGTGACCGATTCAACTATTCCACCCCTGATATCTTGAGCCAATTGAGATAATGCTATATTTTCGATTTTTTTATTTCCTTCGGTAACTAAAGAGTACAGAAAAACTATTGTTAATAAAATTAAGATGGTGGTAAAAAAATTTCCCCACATTCCCCCCATTCCTTTATTTTTTAAAACACTACGATTTTTCTTAAATTTTCCTTTATTATCTTTTTCCATAAAGAATATCTTACAATAAAAAATTGATTAGCGATAGTTAATGTATTAATATTAGTTAAGTTCTTTTTATATGTTTTTCAATCCGGTCCTCGTTTCCTTTTTTCGTCAAGTTGCACTTGACTAAAAAAGACTGCGGAGGATTTCAAAACATATAAAAAAACTTAAAAAAGTTATACAATGAATTTTATAGAAAATAAAAAAGCAGGATTTGGTTATGAACTTCAAGAAAGATTTGAAGCTGGTATTGAACTTGTTGGAACAGAAGTAAAATCTATTAGAAATCGTAGAGGAAATTTGGCAGGTTCTTATATTAGCATCAGAGGTGGAGAAGTTTTTTTGATTGGTGCAGAAATTCCACCATATCAACCAAATAATTTAATTGGTCTAAAAAAAGAAAATCAAACAAAAATTGGTTTATCAAAAACTTATGATCCAAAAAGAAACAGAAAATTACTTTTAGAGAAAAGAGAAATTTTAAAATTAACAAATCTTGAAAAACAAAAAGGGTTGACACTTATCCCAATTTCAATGTATAATAAAGGAAGAAATATAAAATTAGAATTTGCGATTGGTAAAGGAAAAAACAAAAAAGATAAAAGAGAGACGATAAAAAGAAGAGAGTCGGATCGTGAAATTCATAGAACTTTGAAAAAGAGGCGTTAATTTAAAAACAGGTCATTCGCTTTGTGTTGTGTATTTTGATTACTTTATTATTTTCTCAATCCAGTCCTAGTTTCCTTTTTTCGTCAAGTTGCACCTGATTAAAAAAGACTGTGGAGGATTTCGAAAACAAAAAATAACCAAAAATAAACACCACAAGGGGGATGATCGGCTTTGACAATTAAATGCTCACATATGTGCAAAGCAGAGTTGTGGTAACTCTTTAATCTGCCACAAATTTTAAGTGCAGAGAAATCAAAATCAATCGCATCACCTTTTAAAGTGAGCGACTTTGCATTCGCTTACGCTTTAGCCTAAGTGACGTTCTGTTGATCAAAGCTTGATAGATCAAACAGGGCGACAATCATCAAGCTAGAAATGGAACTGCCTGATTCCCTTTTGAAATAAAGGGCTTTGATTTTGTAATGTTTTGTTTATTTTTTAGTTACAAAATTGAGCACAAAAAATAAAACAAGCTTTGTAGAATCATGTGTTGAGATTTATTTGCACGGCGGTTCGATTCCGCCCATCTCCAAGTCAAAAATAAAAAGTGCCCGTTAGGGTGCTTTTTATTTT
>CALLZK010000014.1 GCA_937858275.1 uncultured bacterium | reverse complement strand
ATTGACAAAGTACTCACATTGTGTATACTAATACATTATGACTACATTAAATATCAGAATTGATCCAAAATTAAAAAAACAAGCAAGCAAAACACTCGCCTCTCTTGGAATTGACACATCTTCTGCTGTAAAAATGTTTTTGACACAAGTTGTAAAAGAAAAAGGACTTCCTTTTACACCAACAAACGATCCCAAAAAAATAAGATCACAATGGGATAGGGAGGTGGCTTGGGCTTTAAAATATGGAAAAGGTTTTACCTCATCAAAAGAATTGATGATTGATATATTAGGAAAGAAACAATATGATCGTTTATCGAAGTAAACAATTTGATAAATCACTTAAAAAGATATTATTGTCTGGAAACATAAAATTGTCTAAAATTGAAGAGGTTATTGGTATTTTATCTAATGAAAAAATAATACCAAAGCAATACAATCATCATGCCCTAAAAGGTGATTGGCTTGGTTATAGAGAATGTCACATTCAAACTGATTTACTTTTGATATATAAAATTGAAAAAGATAAGTTGATTTTGATTTTAATAAATATTGGAAATCATTCTCAATTATTTAGATAGTTTCGTCTGAAAAAAATTATTTTTCTTTTTTCTTTCCACCTCTCCTCCCAACCCTTTTTTCTTCCGCCAAAATCTGTATTGCACGATCAAATGTTATCTCATATACATCATCAGTTTTTAATGATCTAAAATCCCCCTGATGCACTATATAAGGCCCAAATCTGCCAATATTTGCGATTATTTCTTCACCGGTGTCTGGATGACTGCCAAGTGCTTTTGGGAGACTTAAATATTTGATCGCATCCTCAATGGAAACTTCCTCAATATTTTTTCCTTTCGGAATACTTGCCATTTTGGGCTTTATTTTTTTTGGTTTTAATTTTTTGCCGTTTTTTCCAATTCCACCATCTACCAAACCACCATTTCCAAGCTGAACATATGGTCCAAATCTACCTACTTTTACAAAAACAGATTCTCCGGTGTCTGGATGATTTCCAATCGGTTCATCGGATTTTATTTCTTGACCATCAATAGTTAATGCACCCATACATTCTGGATATTTTGAACAGGACAAAAATTTTCCACCTCGTCCCAATTTGACATTCATTTCACTTTTACATTTTGGACAAACAAAGTGCTTTTCTGCATCACCAAGAGTTGTTAATTTTGCAATATCTTCTTTGCTTTTTATTTCGGCTGTAAATGGACTATAAAAATCTTTCATGGTTTTTGTATAATCTCTTTGTCCGTTTGCAATTTCATCTAATTCATTTTCCATTTCTGCGGTAAAATCATCACTAATATATTTTGCAAAATTTTGTTCCAAAAAACTGGAAACCACATCACCCGTATCTGTTGGTATAAGTGTCTTTCCTTGTCGAACAACATATTCTCTATCCGCCAAAGTTTTCATAATAGAAGCATAAGTAGAAGGTCTGCCAATTCCTCTTTTTTCAAGTTCTTTGATTAATCCGGCCTCTGTGTATCTGCTTGGTGGTTCTGTTTGTTTTGCTTCAGAATTTATTTCTAGTAAATTCAAATTTTGCCCCTCAGAAACTTTTGGTAATTCAACATCTTCTGATCTTGAAATTGGATCTGCCAAAAGCCATCCTGGATATAAAACTCTTTGTCCGTTTGCAGAAAAATTGGGAATCTCGCCATTATTTATTGAAGCAGAAATTTTTGTTCTCAATAATTTTGCATCTTTCATTTGTGATGAAATTGTTCTGTTTCTGATTAATGAATATAATTTTTTTTGTTCTTCATTAAAGCCGGCAGATTTAATAGAAATTTTGGTTGGTCTGATGGCCTCATGTGCTTCTTGGGCATTTTTGGATTTTGCTTTAAAATTTCTAATTTGTACAAAATCTTTTCCATATTCTTTTTCTATTTCTTTTACTGCTTGAGCAATAGCTTGTCCGCTAAGTGTTGGACTGTCAGTTCTCATGTATGTAATATGTCCAGATTCATATAATTTTTGAGCTACCTGCATTGTTCTTGAGGGTGAAAAGCCAAGTCTTGTGCTTGCGACTTGCTGTAGTGTTGATGTAATAAAAGGTGGTTTTGGTGAGCGATTTAATTCCGTTTCTTTTATGTCGGCAACTTTCCAATTTCCAGATTTTGCAATTTCCAAAATTTTATCAACAGTGTTCTGATCTTTTGGTTCCACATCGCAAAACATTTCTATTTTTTCTCCATCTTTCTTTTTTTCTGCTGTATCAACTTTTGCTTTTATAATCCAAAAATCTTCTGGAATAAATGCTCGGATTTCTCTTTCTCTTTCCATTATAATTCGCAGGGCAGGGGACTGAACTCTTCCGGCAGACAATCCATATCTAACTTTTTTCCAAATCAATCCAGACAAATCATAACCAACAAGTCTATCCAAAATTCTTCTGGCTTCTTGCGCGGTTTTCAAATTCATATCTATTTCTCGTGGATTTTTGATCGCTTCGTTTACAGCTGACTCTGTAATTTCATTAAAAGTCACTCTTTTTGCATTTTCTAATTTTAAGACTTCTTTTAGATGCCATGCGATTGCTTCACCTTCTCGATCGGGGTCTGTTGCCAAAAATATTTCTTCTGCTGTTTTTGCGACCTTTTTTATTTCAGAAATAACTTTTTCTTTTCCTACAGAAATTTCATAAGTTGGCACAAAACCTGCCTCTATATCAATGGCTTTTTTATTATTTTTTGGTAAATCACGAACATGTCCAACTGAAGACAAAACTGTAAAATCTTTACCCAAATATTTTTGAATGGTTTTGGCTTTTGATGGTGATTCGACGATTAATAATTTTTTTGACATTAATACAATTATTAACCGATTCTGTTATTTTTTGCAAATTTTATCTTCTAAAAAATGAATTAATTCTTTAAATTCCAAGAGAGAAATTGTGGCATTTATTGTTGCAATTGATAATTTTGTTTCGGCTATAATCTCGGAAATTGTTTTTGGTATATTTATACAATTTAATATTTTTATTTCATTTTCTGACAAATTAGCAAAATTTTTGCTGATGCTTGAATCATTTTTTATTTTTATTTCAAATCCCAATATTTCCAAAACATCTTTTGATTCTAAAATGACATTTGCCCCGTCTTTTATCAACAAATTTGAACCAGAATTATTTTCTGAAAAAATTGATCCTGGGACGGTCATAATTTCTTTGTTGTAATCTGTCGCCAGTCTGGCGGTAATCATTGTTCCTGATTTTTGTGAAGTTTCTATTATCAAAACAGCATCAGAAATTCCTACCATAATTCTATTTCTTTGAGGAAACGACCAATTGGTAGCAGAAAAATTGTTTTCAAATTCGGAAATAAGACATCCGCCAGAATCTAATATCTGTTTTGCCAGTGAGAGATTGGCTTTTGGATATATTGTTTCGTCTGACAAACCCGAACCCAAAACGGCAATTGTATGAATATTATTTTCAAGAGCGGTTTGGTGAGCTATTGAATCTATTCCATATGCTAGACCAGATACTATAGTAATTGGAAAATTGGATAATCCTGAAATGATTTTTTGACAAACCGCTTGGCCATAATCAGAATATTTTCTTGGTCCAACAACACATAATCTAACAAAATCAGCCGAACCATAATAATTGTTGAATTCGCCTCTAATTTTTAAACTTTTTGGAATCTGTGGAATTTGAAATAAGCTCTCGGGCCAGAATTTTTTGTCCCATTCGCTAATTTTTTCATTTTCATTTTTTTGCAATTTTATTTTTTTATTATAATTATTTATTAGTAGCCCAATTATTACAAATCTGCTATTATATTTTCATAAAGAAAAGTTAAATAAAAATTAAAAAATATGCTTGATATAAAATTTATTAGAGAAAATAAACATCTGATTTCTGCCGGAGCCAAGAAAAAAAATATTGATTTTAATGTTGATACTTTAATTTCTGTTGATGACCAAAGACGAGATTTGTTAAAGAGGGTAGAAGAAATGAGGGCAAAACAAAATGAAACAAGCAAACTACTTGTTTCTGTTCCAGATCTTGATAAGGTCAAAGTTTTAGATCAAATGAAAGTTCTAAAAAACTCTTTGGTTGAATTAGAAAAAAAATTAGAAGAAATAAATATCGAATGGAGAAAATTAATGATCAGAGTTCCAAATATTCCAGACATTTCAGTTCCAGATGGTGCCGACGACTCTTTTAATTTAGAAATCAAAAAAGTCGGAGTAGTCAAAAATTTTGATTTTGAACCAAAAGATCACATTTCATTGATGCAAGATCTCGATTTGGCTGATTTTGAAAGAGGTACAAAAATATCTGGTTTTCGTGGATATGTTTTGAAAAATGACGGTGCCATGTTGCAGTGGGCAATTTCTCAATTTGTTTTAAACAAAATGGTCAAAAAAGGTTACAAGCCAATGATTGTTCCTTCTTTGGTTAAAAAAGCTCCACTTATAGGTACGGGATATTTGCCACAAGGTGAAGATGATTTATATAAAACTCAAGATGAAGATTATCTTTCTGGAACCGCAGAGGTTTCTACAATGTATTATTATTCTGATGAGATTTTGGACAAAACTGTCTTACCTCTAAAATTTATTAGTTACTCTCCTTGTTATCGCAGAGAAGCCGGAAGTCACAGTAAAGACACAAAAGGATTAATCAGAGTTCATGAATTTCACAAATTAGAACAAGTTATTTTGTGCGAGGCCAGTCATGAAGAATCTGTAAAATTGCACGAAGAACTTTTGCAAAACTCAGAAGAAATTTTACAAGATCTTGGTTTGCCATATCGTGTCGTTATAAATGCGGGTGGCGATTTAGGATTGGGTCAAGTCAAAAAATACGATGTTGAAACTTGGGTTCCATCTCAAAAACAATATCGAGAAACACACTCCGCTTCTTATTTTCATGATTTTCAAACTCGCAGATTAAATATAAAATATACAGATGGACAAAACAAAAACTTTGCTCATTCCCTAAATAATACTGCTGTTGCATTTCCTAGAATTTTGGTGCCAATAATTGAAAATTATCAACAAAAAGATGGAACCATAAAAATTCCCGATGTTTTGGTGCCATATTTTGGTAAAGACTTAATTTCCAAACAATAAATTTAAATTTTGAAAATGCATAAAAATAAAATCACAGAACTTTCTAGAAAAAAGCGACGAAGATTTTTTTTGAGAATTTTTATTTTTATTTTTATGATTTCTTCTTTATCTTATGGAATTTATTATTTTTTTAATCATCCAAAATTTCAAATTAAAAATATAGAGATTGAAGATTTAAAATATACCGAAAAGGCTGTAATACTAAAAATCTTTGAACTAAATACAAGCGGAAAACATGTCAATTTATTTTCCAAAAATAATATTTTGTTCTTTTCGGAAAGTATTATTTCAAATAATATAAAAGACATTTTGTCTGTCGAAAATGTTTCTATCAGAAGAGAATTTCCGGATATTTTGAGAGTAGAAATTGTTGAACATGAGCCGTGGGGAATTTGGTGTGAAAACATAAATACAAAATGTTATCTTGTTAACAAAAATGGTTTAGCATTTGTATCCGCTCCTGAAATAATTCTTGAAGATTTAATAAAAATTTCTGACGACAAAAACAAAGATATTTTGGGGAATAATTTTGTCTCAGAAGATGTTTTTTCAAAGTTTGTTAGAATTGAAAAATTACTAAGAAAGATTAATGTTTCAATTTCTCAAATAACTACTAAGGATTATCAAACTTTTATTTTACAAACCAAAGACGGTCCAAAACTATTTATAGATTCAAAAAATGATCCAGTTGAAGTTGTAAATAATTTAAAAACCACAATCGAACAAGAATCAATACATGAAATTCAATTTAAAAATATAGAATATGTAGATTTGAGATTTCGTGGAAAAGCTTACTATAAAATTAAATAAAATTTGATATAATATAATTCAAATGAAATTTTTATTGTTAATTCCATATTATGTGGTTTGGCACTATACTCTTGCAATTTCAAATATTATTTTGATTTTGAATAATTTTATTTGGTTTGCTTATGATTTCTTTTCTGTAGAAATATTTTTAAAAAAATTTTTTCATCCAATTGGTTATGTAAAAATTATAAAAATCAAAAAATCAAATAATCTTCTAAGGATATTTTTTGGTTTTTTTGTGAAAACATTTGTATTAATTATTGCTTTGTTTGTAATTTCAATTATGTTTTTTATTGGAACGATTTTTTTTCTTACTTGGTTAATTTTACCAATTCTTATCCCTTTTATTTTAATTTCGGGTTTAATTGCTTTATTTAATTAATTTAATTTTATGATAACTTTTACAGAATTAAAAAATAAATCAGGTGGCTTATATCCAGCAATACTTTTGGATAAGTATATTGATCGTAAAAAAAGAAAAATAATCAGAACTTTTCTATTAATTTTGACTGTAATTTTACTGATTCCAGTTATTTATTTTGAAAATACAAAAATCAGGGGTGGAATTTTTGTGTCACTTTCAATTTGGATGATTTTTTATTTTTTAGAAGCAATGTATTTGTATTATTATTTTTCAAAAAACGATATTGATTTTGAGGTTGCAAAGTTGGCACATTCATCAGATGAGGATGATTTGACTGGTAGTTTTTTGAATTCTCAAATGGGTTATTTTACAATGCTTAGACTTGGTTTAAAATCAAAAGATATAAATGAATTTTTAAATTCAAATCGAAAAAAGATCGGTGACGGTGCAATTGATATCTTTGAAAATCCAAATAATAAATTTGTTGGCATAAAAGAGTATTGTTGTGCTATTTATAATTTTGATAAAGATTTTTCAAATTTTTTAAATAGATACAGAATTGATCGAAATATTTTTATTGGAGCAGTTTCATGGATTGATGATGTTGAGTGGTGGTCAAGAGACAAAAACAGATTTTGGTTAAAAGAAAATCTGTCTAGAATAAAAAGTCTTGGAAGAAATTGGAATATAATTTTTGTGTCAAAACTTTTTAATTTTGGCCACTTTTCTTTTGAAGATGTCGGATTTCAACAAATCAGTGATGATTTTAAAATTTATGATGATGTTATAAAAAATTTAGAAAATGATTTGACTTCTGATGATTCCGCAAATATTTTACTTTTAACACCAGATGTTAGTTTTGGTAAATATATTGTAAACTGTTTTGCAAAATTTATCTTTGCAGGAAATGCATATTCAAATATCGAAAATAAAAAAATATTTTTTATTGATAATGATAAAATTTTAGATTTTGTAAAAAAAATTATTAATCCAAATACCAATAATATTGAAGAAAATTTTGATTTATTCAAAGAACAAAAAACCGAATCAGAAAAAATTATCAAAATATTTAATCTTATTTTTGAAGAAGCAGAAAAAATCGGAGACATTATTTTGGTTTTTCCTGACATTTCAAAAACTTCTGAACTTTGTCATGATTTTGGTGTTAACTTTTTTGATCTGATAAAAAATATTTTAAAATCCACAAATGTTCAATGTTTGGCCATATCTAATCAGGAAGAATTTTATTCAAGTTTGGAAACAAATTTTGATCTTATAAGACTTTTTACAAAAATTTCAATAGAAGATTTTGATTCAAAATTTGCAATGAATATTTTGGAAAAAAAGGCCATTATTCTAGAGCAAAAATCAAATTTATTTTTTACTTATCAATCTCTTTTTTCAATTACAAAAATCGCTCAAAATTTTTATTCAAAGGAGCAGTATTTTGATAAAATGTTATACTTATTAGATCAAATTTCAGAAACATGTATAAAAGAAAAAAATTATTTTGTGACTGAAAAAGATGTAAATAGAATTATTTCAATCAACAATGAAAATTAGATTTTATATTTTTATATTATTAATAATGTGGGGAATTGCTGGAACTTTGACTTATTATGTTGATGATTTATCTTTTTTCAAAAAACAAAATGTCGAATCTGAAGAATTTTATGGTGGCTTGGAAATTATAAAAGTTTCTGGTGAATATTCCAAAATAGATCAAAAATTGGATTTTCCAAAATTAACTTCCGATGTTTATGTTGTGGCAGATTTGGAAACTGGTGAAGTTATCGAAAGCAAAAATGCGGATGAAATTTATGCTATCGCTAGTTTGACTAAAATGATGACTGCAATTGTGTCGGTTGATACTATAGATCAATATTCGCCAGTTAATATTACAAAACAGGCAGTTGATACTTATGGACAACAAGGCAATCTGAGAGTTGGAGAAATATTGTCTGCAAATGAATTATTATATCCACTCTTGTTGGAATCAAGTAACGATGCCTCTGAAGCACTCGCAATTTTTGCTGGTAGAAATAATTTTTTAAAAAATATGAACAATAAAGCCATTTCTCTTGGAATGTCAAAAACAAATTTTGATGATGCTAGTGGTTTGTCTGCTCTAAATTTATCAACTGCAAATGATTTGTTGAATTTGACTATGTATATAAACAAAAATTATCCAGAGCTTTGGAATATTACTAAAAAGAAAGATTATAGACTTGGTAGAAGAATTTGGCGAAATAATAGCAGATTTATAAATGATAAAAATTATATTGGTGGCAAAAATGGTTATACCGAAGCTGCCAAACTGACAATTATTTCTTTGTTTGATTTACCTCTTTCAGAGGTTGAAAATAGAAAAATTGCGATTATAATATTGCAATCTTCCAAAATAGAAAAAGATGTTAGGGACACTTTATTTTATTTGTTGAGAAATGTAGAGCATAAAAGAATATAAAACCCAAATGGATTTTTGGCAAAAATTAAAAAAAGACAAAGATAAAGACAAAAAGCCCATTGTTGTCTTGGCTCCAATGGCTGATGTTACAGATTCAGCTTTTCGTAAAATAATTGCAAAATATGGCAAACCAGATGTTTTTTGGACAGAATTCGTATCTGCTGATGGATTAGTTTTGGCTCCAGAGGAAGGCAAAAAGAAATTGCTAGAGGGTTTAAAATTCAGCAAAAAAGAACATCCGATTGTTGCTCAATTATTTAGTTCAAAACCAGAAAACATGAAAAAATCTGCCAAATTGGTACAAGATTTGGGTTTTGATGGAATTGATATAAATATGGGTTGTCCAGATCGTAGTATTGAAAAACAGGGTTGTGGAGCAGCCATGATTAAAAATCCAGATCTTGCCAAAGAAATTATTCTTTCGGCAAAAGACGGTGCTCCAAATTTGCCAGTTTCTGTAAAAATTCGTCTTGGATATAATCAAGACAATATGGAAGATTGGTTAAAATTTTTATTAAAAACTAATCCTTCAGTTATAACAATTCATGCCAGAACAAGAAAAGAGATGTCTAAAGTTCCAGCAAAATGGCATAGAATAAAAACCGCTGTACAAATCAGGGACGAATTAAAATCAAACACTTTAATTTTTGGAAATGGTGATGTTACAAGTTTACAAATGGCATATGATAAATTTAAAGAAACTAATTGTGACGGTGTGATGATTGGTAGGGGAATTTTTGGTAATCCTTGGTTTTTTAGTGGTTACACACCAACAATTAAAGAAAAATTAATAGTTGCTGTAGAACATGCAAAACTTTTTGAAAAAGAAATTGAATATAAAAATTTTGCAGTTATGAAAAAACATTTTAAGGCATATATTGAAGGTTTTGATGGGGCAAAAGAATTAAGACACAAATTGATGGATACAAATTCTGCAGAAGAAGTTTCTGAAATCATAAATTTATGGTTAAAAGAACACAAATGAAAACCCTTCTTTGAAATGCAATTTGTGTAATATTAAATTGTATGAAAAATAGAAAAAAATTACCTTTTATTATTTGACAAAAATTACATATATGTTATACTTATAAGCAGTAAAAAAACCACAAAACTGTTTTTTGTGGAATGATCTTTGATGTTTTTAAGTAAAATAATAAAGCCAGACAAACTGGCGAAGGAGAAAAGAATGAAGGAATTTTTTAAAAATATTTTTCTGCTGGTGCTGGTTGCTGCGGGTTTCCTGTTTTTCACTAACTTTGGTTGGACGATTAAGTGGGACACTCTGGGTCAAATAGGTGTTCGACCAGTGACCTATGATCGGTCGCTACTTCATCGATGGGCAATTGATGCCCACAATGAAAAATATCCCAATCTTAAGGTCATCGTTCTGGATGGACCGATAACTGAAGAAGATTTGGATTATCTTCGCCAACAAAACGAAAATTGGCGGAAAACAATCTTGGATCGGGAGCTTGACGACAAAAAGCTCCCCCGGTAAAAAATGAGTCAATTCTGACTCAGAAAGGAGGTGATTCCGTTGAGCTAAAAATGGGGGAATTCTAACCCCCTTAAAAAAATGGTGACCTTAACACCCGCAATCGAAAGACTGCGGGTGTTTTTAAATTTGCGGGGTTGTATTTTAATTAGATTTTTGATATTGTGTTATAAAACTTTTGTTCTTTATTATCGCGGTGACTTTGTGTGTGGATTGAAACATTTTGACAATTTTTTTGTTTCAAAATTGTTTGAGGACAAAGTTCACCGCGACCATTTTTCAATTTTGACAATCTTGAATGGACTTTCAAAATTGTCAAAGAAAAGGGTGATGTCCAAAAGCATCACCAAAATTCAAACCCGATTAAAATACAGAAAGGAGGTGAGAAAAATGTTCCTTGGAAAAATTCATCGACGACGTCTTTGTACTAAAACCACGATGAACCGCGGTGTCTCATGGCCTAAGAGTCGCCGCTGAGACCAAACCTGGGCCCGGTCAGACTTTTTCTGATCGGGCCCTTTATTTTAAATATTTTAAAAAAAATTGAAAATTTGATATAATCTTTAAATGTCAAAAAACACAAAAAATTCAGAAAATAATGATTTTAATATTGCTTTATACACAAAATATCGTCCACAAAAATTTTCTGATGTTTTGGGTCAAGAACAAGTCACAACTGTTTTGCAAAACTCTTTAAAACTTGGAAATATTTCACATGCATATCTTTTTTCTGGCACAAGGGGAACTGGTAAAACTTCTGTGGCACGAATCTTGGCTAATGAAATTGGAACATTAGATAGTGATTTGTATGAAATCGATGCTGCTTCAAATAACGGTGTAGAAGAAATTCGTCGATTAACTGAATCTGTTTTGACATTACCTTTTGAATCAAAATACAAAGTTTATATTTTGGATGAGGTTCATATGCTTTCAAAATCGGCTTTTAATGCTTTGTTAAAAACTTTAGAAGAGCCACCAAAACATGTTGTCTTTGTTTTGGCCACAACAGAGCCAGAAAAATTACCAGAGACAGTCATTTCAAGATGTGAACATTATAATTTCAAATCTCCAAACACAAATGTTTTAAAAAAGATGATTATAAAAACAGCAAAATCTGAAGGATATGATTTGGATAATGATGCCGCCGAACTTCTTGCAATTTTGGGTGACGGATCATTTCGAGATGCTCACACCAGTCTTCAAAAATTAATTAGAGCTTCTGATGATAAAAAAATATCAGCAGAAGAAGTTGAAAGAGTTGTTGGTGCTCCAAAATCCGCCCTTATAAACGATGTTGTTTGTTCTATTTTGAAAAAAGAAAGCATTTTGGGTCTAAAATCTATTTCTTTTGCAAAAGAGAGAAATATTGATTCAAAAATTTTTCTAAAATTACTAATTGATAAAATGAGAATTGCTTTGATTTTGAAAGTTTCAAAAGAAGATAAGGATTTGTACATAGACACAGTTTCAGAAGACGATTTAAAATTTTTGACACAATTAGTTTCCGAAAACACCCAAAATATAAATTCAAAAATAATTTTGAATTTACTTGAGGTATATGAAAAATCAATAAACTCACCTTTGCCGTTTTTGCCTTTGGAAATTTTCATTGCCGATCTAAGTTAGTTTATTTTTAGTATTTTAGATTTGATTTTCTTTTAAAAAAAAGTTAATCTATTAAGTATTGCCAGATCGTCTAATGGTAGGACATCGCCCTTTGGAGGCGGGTATCTTGGTTCGAATCCAAGTCTGGCAACATGTTAATTGGTAGTCTTTCAAAAGTATTATTATTTTTAATATTTATTTTTACTTTCTTTTTCCCAACACAAACTTTTTCACAAGAAATACACAATGATTATCAGGGCACATTTAAAGCAAAAATAATAAAAGTCATATCAGAAGAAAAAAAAGATGTTGGCTGGAATAATGTTCTTAGTACTTATAGAAATATTGATTTAAAATTTTTAGAAGGTCCCAAAAAAGGAGTAACTGTAAATATCGAAACAGATTTTCCAGAGCTTTCCAAAGGCGATAGGATCTTTGTAAATTATTTGATTGATGTTGGGGGAAAAGAAACCTATTCAATTACAAACATTGATAGAACAAATCAAATTTGGTTTCTTATAATTTTATTTATATTGGTAATAATTTTATTTGGTGGTTGGCAAGGCTTTCGCTCTTTAATTGCTTTGATTGGTAGTTTTATTGTAATACTTTATGTTTTGTTACCATCAATTTTATCTGGATGGCATCCGCTTTTTGTTTCAGTTTTAATTGCATCAGCTATTTTGTTTTTTGCTATATTTTTTACTCATGGCTTCAACAAAGAATCACTTGTTGCATATTCTGGCACAATGATTGCTGTGATGTTAACCAGTCTTCTGGCACTATTTGCTGTTTCTTTTACAAAATTATCAGGATTATCTGACGATTCGGCTTTATATTTAAATTTTAATACTGGTGGAGAATTAAATTTTACCGGATTGTTACTTGGGGCGATAATAGTTGGGGTTTTGGGAGTTTTGGACGATATTGCAATTACTCAGGCAGCAGTTGTTTCAGAACTTTATGATAGCAACAAAAATATTTCTCGTATTGAAGTTTATAAAAGAGCTATGAGAGTCGGCAGAGAACATGTTGGAGCGCTTGTAAACACATTAGTTTTGGCCTACACAGGAGCTGCTTTGCCGGTGATGCTTTTGGTTAATGTTTACAAATATGATTTTGAAACAATTATAAATTTAGAAATTTTTGCGACAGAAATAGTTAGAACAATTGTTGGAAGTATTGGGTTGGTTTTGACAGTTCCAATAGTTACATTTTTGGCAGTATATTTTTTGAAGGGCTATAAATCTAAACATTCACATCATCACCACTAACAATATTAATTTTTTTCTTTACAAAATATTTTATTATTTTGATAGCAAAATTTATAAAAATAAATATTAATATAACAAAAATTATGATAGCCAAGTTGTATTTTTTTATTTGCCCAAACAGATTTTCGGTAATATCACCGAGCATATATCCTAATTTGCTAAAAATTAAAACCCAAAATATTCCACCCAAAAAATTTAAAAATAAAAAATGAATTGCTTTTATTTTTGATAGGCCTAGTGTAAAGGGGATTATGGAACGAAAACCATACATAAATCTAAGACCAAAAGAAATTATTTTAGAATTTTTGTCTATTGAAGAGAGACTTTGATTTGATATTTTTTTTATTATTGCATATTTTTGCATTATTTTATTGCCATAATATCTACCAGCAAAAAACCAAATGTAATCACTTATCAATGCTCCAAGTAATGCAAATATTAAAATAAGGGGTAATTTTAGATGTTCTTGTTGTGCCAAAAAACCAGAAAGTATCAAAATGCTTTCTCCTTCAAGTAAGCCACCTATAAATACAAAAAAATATCCATAATTTTGTATTAAGTTAAATATTTCTGTGGATAAATTCATATTACTTAGTTATTTGTGTTACAATTTAATATTATATCAAATTTATTAATTAATATTAAAAAATAAAATGGATCAAGAAAATAATGAACAAAATCTGAATAATGTTTTGAATCAGGAAAACACACAAATTCCTCAAAATGAGCAACCTGTTACTGATGCTTCTTTGAATATGCCTCAAGAAAATAACAAAAGCAGTCTTTCCAAAATAGCTCTTTCGATTTTAGTTTTAATAATTGTATTTGCTGGAGGATTTTTTGTATATGCACAATTTGTAAATCCTTTTGTTTTTATGTCGCCAGAGAAAATTTCTTTTAAGGCATTTCAAAATACTTTTTTAAAAATTTCTGAAAGTGATTTTTCTGCCGATGTGGTTTATAGATTAAATGGAAATATGTTAGATCCAATGTCTGACGAAAATGTAAAAATTGATGCAAATATAAAAACCAAAATAATTGCAAATGATATAAATACAGAAAAAACAAAAATACATTTTATAATCGAAGATGCAACTCTAAAATATCAACCCGAAAATGATTTTGGTTTTATTTTGGAAGACATGAAGTTTGGTGCAGAAGCTATTGTTTCCACAGACAAAGTTTTTTTTAGAATAAATAATTTACCAGAAATGATTATGTTTTTTGTTGGTGATGCTTTTGTTAATAAATGGATATATATTGATCAAAACTCCACAGAAGAAATGGGTATTTCTAATATTTCACCAGATATAAGAATACAAAATAAAGTTTTGTCAGATGAAGAAAAACAACAAGTCTTAGAAGTTGTTTCAAAATTCTTTAAAGAAAACATTTCCAAAAATGTCTCCACAAAAAGAAATTCTGATGGAATTTTCATTACTTATTCTATAAAAGGTAATGATATTTTTAATTTATCAAATAGTATTTTGGAATTGACCGAACCAGAATCTGTACTTGATTTACAAGATTTTCCACCAGAAACTAAAGATTTGTTGAATTCTATGAATATAAGTATGACATACTTTATTGACAACAAATTCGTTATTCGTGGTGCAGAATTTGAAACTTTTGTTATAGACACTAATCAGTCTATGCAATTTAGTGCAAAAATGGAAAATTTAAAATTTCAAGATGTACCAAAAATACAATTACCAGAAAATAGTATAAAAATAGAAGAAATACTGGGAAGCATGTTTGGTGGCATGAATTTTATTGATCAGGATTTTGAAGATGGTTTTGTATTCTAAATTACTTAGTTTTTAATTAATTAGTTTTTGGCCAATCACAAATAATTAACATGTCAGATTCTTTTAAAGATATTTCTGACCAAATTTCTTCAGTGACAAATGGCATAAGGGGATGAAGTATTTTTAAACTATTTTTTAATATTTTGAATAAAGTATTTTGTCTTGATACTTTTGAATTTTCATCTGCATTTTTGAAAATTGCTTTTGAATCTTCTATTATATTGTCTGCTAGTTGATGCCAAATATAATGATAAATTTTTTCTATTGCAAGATGAATATTGTAATTGTCAAAATCTTTTGTAACCTCAACAATTACATCATCAAAATCTTTTAATAATTTTAGATCGTCTTTTGTAAAATTATTAAAATTTTCTTCTGATATTTTTTCTTTGTCTATATTTTCCAAAATAAATCTAGTTATATTCCAAATTTTGTTGGCGAAATGTTTGTATCCTTTTACTTTGCTTTCATCAAATTTTATATCATTACCAATTGCTGTTCCGGCAAGAAGACCCATTCTAAGAGCATCTGCTCCGTATTTTTCAATCATTTCTATCGGATCTATACCATTTCCTAATGACTTACTAAATTTTCTGCCACTTTTATCTCTAACTAATCCGTGAATTAAAACCTTTTTAAAGGGTATTTGTCCCAAATGAAAACCACTCATCAAAATCATTCTAGAAACCCATAATTGTAGAATTTCATATGCCGGACACATAAAATTTGTTGGATGAAATTTTTCAAAATCAGCTGTTTTTTCTGGCCAACCAAGTGTTGAAAATGTCCAAAGAGCAGAAGAAAACCATGTGTCCAAAACATCTTCTTCTTGAGTCCAACCAGAATCTGTTGGGGGAGTTGTGTCACAATAAATCTCTTCTCCTTTATACCAAACAGGAATTCTGTGGCCAAACCAAATTTGTCTTGAGATACACCAATCTCTTAGGTTTTCAATCCAGTGAAAATATGTTTTTCTAAATCTTTCTTGTGGCATCTCAATAAAATTATTCTCAACAGCTATTCTCATTATTTCTTTTAGTGAAATTAAATCACCATCTTTTATGCTAGGAATTTCTGATTTTTCAATTTTGAATTTTTTGTTTACATCAATCCACCATTGTAATTTTGGTAGGGGCTCTATTATTGCTCCGGTTCTGCTGGAAATGGAAATGTTTTGTTTTATATCCTCTTCTTTTTCTAGTAAATTATTTTCTTTAAGCCAATTAACGACAGATTCTCGTGCAATTGTGGTTTTTTGATTTTTTAAAAAACCCTCAACGGTCATTTTTGCATATTCGTTTATAACTTGCGGTCTTTGTAGATTGTGTCTATCTGCTATTTCCCAATCAATTTGACTGTGTGCTGGAGTAACTCCAATTGCTCCAGTTCCAAAATCTTTGTCTATTGATTGATCAGCAATTATTTTTATTTTTAATGGTACATCACAAAAAATTAAATCATATTCTTTTCCAATAAATTTTTTGTATCTTTCATCTTCTGGATGAACCGCCACGGCCGTATCTCCAACTTTTGTTTCTGGTCTTGTTGTGGAAATTGAAATGGGGAAGCCCGCTGAGTATTTGAAGGTGTAAAATTTGGCAATTCTTTCTTCGTATTCAATTTCGTCGTCGGATATGGTGGTTTGTCCTTTTGGATCCCAATTTACAATTCTGTTGCCTCTATATATCAAACCAGCTTTGTACATATTTACAAAAGCAGTTGAGACTGCAAAATTTCTTTTTTCATCTAGTGTATAAGCATATCTGCTCCAGTCTAAAGATGATCCCATTCTTTTAACCTGATTTAAAATTGTCGATTCGCTATTTTTTGCAAATTCAGAAACTCTTTTTACTAATTCATCTCTACCCAAATCGTGACGACTTTTGCCCTCGTCTTTTAAAATGTTTTTTTCAACTCTGGCCTGTGTCGCAATTGCTGCCGAATCGGTTCCAGGGATCCAGAGAGTTTTTTTACCTTTCATTCTTTGATATCTAATAACCGCATCTTGCAAAGAATCCTCATATGCATGACCTAGGTGTAAAACCCCGGTGACATTTGGTGGTGGTAAAACCACCGTAAAAGTTTCTCCGACAGTGTTTTTTAATTTGTCTGGATTAAAATAGCCAGATTTTTCCCATTTTTGGTAAATATTTTGTTCTACAGATGTCGGATCGTATGGTTTTGTAAATTTTTGATGCATGTTTTGTAATTATACAATTTTTGAGTGTTTTTTCAAATGTCATTTTTTAATATAATGTTATAATAAAAAACATGAGTTTAAAAATGTTTTTCTTAATTTGTTTTTTGATTTGGAGTTTTCCATTTTTCAAATTTAGAACAAATTTTCGAAAACTTGTTTATGATACAAATTCTTGGAAAATTTCTATAAAGCCAGTATTTTGGCTTGAAATTAAGGGGTTATTTTTTAATATATACCCTGAAAAAGAAGAATATGTCAAAGTTAGAAATTTTTATAGATTTTATTTGATAATTTATTTGATTTTATTTGGTATATATTGGTCATTCGATTAAAATATTTTGTATTTGATTATCTTATTTTTGAATGATATAATTTTAATATATGAAGCAAAAAGGTTTTATTGGCCTAATTTTGTTTATAGTTGCTTTGGTTTTTTTTATTTATTTTATTTATGATCAAACAAAAAATTTCCAACAAGAAGCTGGTACAGATATTGGTGAAATTAGATCAAAAAAAGGTTTAGAGTAAAATTTTCTATTTTTCTTTAATTGTAATTTTACATCATTTGACAATGTAATCAAATTATATTATACTTATAATAACTTAATATTCTAACTTTATTAATGGTTTAACAGAATGTTGGTTGTTTTCAATAAAATATGATTTTTAAAAAAGATTCTAGTTCAAATAAAAATAGAAGAAATTCTTCGAGTTATTCTTTTAAAAAAGCTTCATCCGGCTCTTTTCGTAAAAAAAGTGATTCTGATAATTATTCAAAAAAAAGTAGCAATTCTTTTGGCCGGTCTTCTGCCCCTGGAAGATTTAGAAGTTTTAATAAAAATAATAAAAGATCAGGCGGACGACGTTTTCATTCTTCTGCCAGAATAGATCATGCTAAATTTATAAATAAAGCTGTAATAACTGAAGAATCTGAAAAATTTATTCCAGAACACAATTTTCTTGATTTTCAAATAGATTCTAGATTAAAAAATAATATTTCTGAAAAAGGATATTCAATACCAACTCCAATTCAAGACAAAACAATACCATATATTTTAAAAGGTGTTGATTTGGTTGGTATCGCCCAAACTGGAACTGGTAAAACTGGTGCATTTTTGATACCGCTTATAAATAAAGTTTTAATTTCTAAAAGTGAACAAATAATGATTATTGTTCCAACTCGAGAATTGGCAACACAAATAAGTGATGAATTAAAATCTTTCACAAAAGGTTTGTATATAAATTCTGTTTGTTGTGTTGGGGGAATTAGCATTGGTCCACAAATAAATTCCCTTAGAAATTTTAATAATTTCATAATAGGAACACCGGGCCGAATAAAAGATTTAGTAAATAGATCAAAAATTAAATTAGAAAATTTTAGCACAGTTGTTTTGGATGAAGCAGATAGAATGCTTGATATGGGTTTTATAAATGATATGAAGTTTATAATGAGTAAAATGTCAAAAAATCGTCAAACATTATTTTTCTCTGCAACATTGTCAAATGAAGTTGAGATTTTAATAAAAGATTTTTTGAATTCGCCAATTCGTATTCGGGTGGCTTCAAGAATTACTTCTGATCATATCGATCAGGATGTTGTAAAGATCGACAAAAACTCAACAAAATTTGATGTTTTGGTAAATCTATTAAAACAACCGGGCTTTGATAAAATTTTAATCTTTGGAAGAACAAAGCACGGTGTAGAAAATCTTTCAAAAAAATTAAATTCTTTAGGATTTAAAACCGAATCAATACACGGCAACAAAACTCAAGGCAAAAGACAAAAAGCTCTTTCAATGTTCAAGGTTGATAATGTAAAAATTTTAGTCGCTACAGATGTGGCAGCAAGAGGGCTTGATATTTCTGGAGTTTCTCATGTTATAAATTATGATATGCCTGCTACTCACGAAGATTATATTCACAGAATTGGCAGAACCGGTAGAGCCGGAAAAGCTGGAAAAGCACTCACTTTTATTGATTAATTTTTAATCAAAATGCAAGACTGATTTGAAAATGTTATTATTTTAATAATTAAAAGTATTTTTTTGATATGCTTATTTTAAATAAAAAAGTCGGCGAAACACCACTTCAATTAATCGAAAGAATTCGTCTTGAAAATTCAGAATTAAAAAATCAAAAAATGTCTTATGCTGGTAGACTTGACCCAATGGCTGAAGGACAAACCCTAATTTTGATTGGTGAAGAAGAAAATAAAAATCGTCAAAAATATATGAATTTCGACAAAGAGTATGTCGCCACTTTTTTAATCGGATTTTATACAGATACCGGTGATATATTAGGTTTAATAAAAAAAGATTCTATACAAAAAAAATTTTTTTCAATACAAACAGAAGAGGATTTAAGACAAAATTTTTTAGATTTAAAAGAAAAAATTAAAAAAAATGAAGAAAATTTTTTAAAAATTACAGAACAAAAATATCCTTGGTTTTCTGGTAAAACTGTTTCTGGTATAAAATTATTTGATCATTTTAAAATGGGAAATTTTGATATCGAAAGACCGTCACAAAAAATCAAAATAAATTCATTTGAACTTTTAAAATTAGAAATAAACAAAACTGATGATATTTATGAATATATTAAAAATTCCATAAACTCTGTTTCTGGTGATTTTCGCCAAGCAGAAATTTTGGAGAATTGGAATTGGTTTTTCAAAAATATTTCCAATCAAATTTTTACTTTTGAAATAAAAACACAAGTCACATCCGGAACTTTTATTCGCGGACTGACAGAGAATTTTGATTTTCCGACAACGCTTTTAAAGTTAAATAGAACAAAGATTTTCATTAAATAAAATTTCTAACCCAAAAAACATATTGAAGATATTACCTTAAAAATTGTCCAATAAAATTGCTATTTTGTTGAAAAAATGTTATTATTTTCTCCTTGTATGGAAATTAGAAATATAGCGATTATTGCCCATGTTGATCACGGAAAGACTACTTTAACCGATGCAATTTTAAAGCAAACCGGTATGGTCGAAGACGGTGTTTCAATGGATTCAAACGATCTTGAAAGAGAGAGGGGTATTACTATTTATGCAAAAAACACTTCAGTTTTTTATAAAAATACAAAAATAAATATATTAGATACTCCGGGACATGCTGATTTTGGATCGGAGGTTGAGAGAGTTTTGAGAAGCGTTGACTCTGTTTTGCTTGTTGTTGATGCGGCAGAAGGTCCGATGCCTCAGACAAAATTCGTTCTAAAAAAATCATTGGAACTTGGTCTAAAACCAATTTTAATTTTAAACAAAATAGACAAACCAACTGCAAATGTAAAAATTGCTCACGATCAGGTTTTTGAACTATTCTTTGATTTGGGAGCTTCAGAAGAACAATTAAATTTTGAGACATTGTATGCCATTGGTAGAGATGGTGTTGCAAAGAAAAACATGGAAGATCAAGCAACAGATCTATCCCCAATTCTTGATATGGTTTTAGAAAAAGTTCCACCAGCATCAAATCCACAAAAATCCGCCGAACAATTACAGGCACAAGTATTTAATTTGGCATACGATAATTTTCTTGGAAGAATGGGAATTTGTAGAATATATTCTGGTACGATTCGTGATGGTCAACAGGTTTTTGCCAAAGACAATAACGGTAATATTTTTTCTGGAAAAATCACAAAACTTTTCACATTTGAAGGTATGAACAAAAAAGAAGAAAAACAAGCCACAACTGGTGATATTGTGATGATTGCCGGTTTACCAGAAATTTATATTGGTCAAACTATTGTCGAAAATGAATCAGCAGAAATTTTGCCAGCAATAGTTGTTGACGAGCCAACTCTCTCTTTCAATATGTTTATAAATGATTCACCATTTGCTGGAAAAACTGGAAAATTTTTGACATCCAGACAAATTCGCGAAAGACTAGAAAAAGAATTAGAAGTTAATGTGGGTCTAAGAGTTGATTTTTCTGATCCAAAAGGTGGTCCTGGTGGCTCAAAATTTAAAGTTTATGGGAGGGGGGAATTGCACTTATCGGTTTTGATAGAAAATATGAGAAGGGAAGGATTTGAATTGGCCGTTTCTCAACCAGAGGTTATCATAAAAAATATTGACGGAGTTTTGTGCGAACCGTTTGAGGAGGTTTCAATTTTAGCCCCAGAAGAATTTTCTGGTGCAATAATAGAAAAACTCGGAAACAGAAAAGGTATTATGAATCATATGGAAAAAATTCACGGACAAGTAAAAATGATTTTTATTGTTCCAACAAGAGGATTGCTTGGTTATAGAAATGAATTTATTGTTGATACAAAAGGGGAAGGTATAATGACAAGCGTTTTTAGTGCTTTTGGTCCGATGGCTGGTGAAGTCAAAAAAACAGAATATGGATCTATGGTTTCTATGGCGACAGGAAAAGCACTTGCTTTTGCTTTGGAAAATTTACAAGAAAGAGCGGTTTTGTATATTGAGCCCGGAGACGAGGTTTATGAAGGAATGGTCATAGGTTATACGGTAAAAGGGGAAGATATGTATGTTAATCCAACAAAAGGCAAGGCTCTTACAAATGTCAGATCGAAAAGTTCTGATGGGTTAGTCCTTTTGGCCCCAAAATTTGATTTAACTTTAGAAAAAGCGATGGGCATGATGAGACACGACGAATATCTAGAAGTTACACCAACAAACATAAGACTTCGAAAAAAATATTTGACCGATAATGATCGCAAAAAAGCCGAAAAAATTCAAAAAGATTCTGTTTCAAAATAGTGACTTTGTTTTTTTAGAATTTGTATTTTAAAATTTGTTCCAAAAAATAATTTACTATCAAATGTAATTTTTCCTGACAAATCTTTTTCTATAATTTTTTTGATGTGATATAAACCAACTCCGTTTCCGTGTTTTTTTGTTGTATACAATAGATTAAAAATTTTATTTTTTTCTTCATCTTTTATTCCACAACCATTATCATTAAATTCTATAAAGATATTTTTTTTATTTTCATATAATTTTATAATAACTTTTCTTTTTCTGCTATCTTTGATAGATTCAAAAGAATCAATCGAGTTTGATAAAAAATTCATTACCAATCTATATATTTTGGTTTTTTGACAAAATAATGTGCAATTTTTTTCTCTTATAAACAATATAGATACATTTTGTTGTTTTGATTTGTGGGATAGTATTTTTATACAATTTGATATTATGTCATCTATTTTGTTATGTTCGTGTTTTATTTTTTGATCAGCAAAGTCTGATTGAATTATTTTTATAAAACTGGCTATTTTTTTGCTAGATTTTAGAATTGGTTTTAGATCGTTTTTTATTTTTTGATCCTCAAAATTTTTTTTGGTAATTAGATCAAGATACAAAATCAAACTACTGATTGGATTTAAAATATCATGAAATAATCCAAAAGAAGATCTACCCATTTCAGCAAGGCACATTATCTGATCTATATTATCTTTGTTGTTTATCATATTTAATCAGATACAAATTTATATCCTCTTCCGGGAACATTTAAAATAATTTTTTTGTTTGAATCTTTTATTTTGCCCCGAAGATTGCTAATGTGTGTTTCTATCGTATTTGAAAACGGATCACCATTCATATCCCAAATATTTTCAATTAATTTTGTTCTATTTAAAATTTTGTTTGAGTTTTTCATTAAAAATTCTAATAAACAAAATTCTTTTCTGGTCAAATATATTTTTTTGTTTTTAAAAAACACTTCTCCCGTGTCTGTATTTAAAATAATATTTTTTGATTTTAAAATAATACCCTCAATTTTATGAGGGCGTCTTAATAAACTTTTTATTCTTGCTTGTAATTCCGCAAAAGAAAACGGTTTTGTTAGATAATCATCCGCACCACTATCCAGTAATTCTATTTTTGAATTTACATCATTTTTTGCTGATAATAATAAAATCGGGGTGTTTATACCCGAATTTCTAATTTCTTCACAAACTTTTTTACCTAACTTTTTCGGTAAAATATTATCCAAAATTATTAAATCGTACTTGTTAATTTTTGCTAAATACAAACCTCTTTCACCGTCTTCAGCTTCATCAACTGAATACGATAATTCTTCAAGACCCAATCTCAAAACATTTCTTATTGAAATGTCATCTTCAATTATTAATAGTTTCATTAAAGCCTATTTGTATCAAAATATAAAAAATCAGTCAATATGTTTTTGTTAAAAAAGTGTGAATATTTTTTTAATTTTAATTTAACCTTTTATTTTGTGTCTGTTATTCTAAGACTAAATTTTATTCCATGTATCACAATAATTGCTAACACTAAGAATATAAATTTTATATCTATAAAAATTAATAACAGGGAAGCCAGAATTGGTCCGCCAATATATGCCAAACCTTCAATTGATCTGTATGCACTTAAAATATCAATATCAGAATCGTTTACTTTTTTAAACAGATAAGTTTCGTTCATAACCTCAATCATACTTGCTCCGACTCTAGTCATAAAAATAATTGCAATCCAAACAAGCATTGAATCTGAATTTATAAAACTTATTAAAGAAGTGGAAATTCCGGCAATTATAAAACCGGCAGTCATAATTTCTTTTTCACCAAGAATTTTATCTGCTATTTTACCAAGTGGAATTTGCAACAATATAAAAGGCAAAAGACCAAAACCAATAATCATGGCAACTTCGCTTAAAGCAAAAATTGTTCTAAGGTATATTGGAGTATAAATTATCATCCAAGAATAAAAAAATGCTAAGGTAAAATTTGTTCTGCATACATTATAAATATCTTTGTTTCTAAAAATTTTGAAAACCATTTCAGATATATCATTTTTGGTGTAATTTGAATCTATATAATTAGAGAAATTTCTTTTTATAATTAAATAAATCGGTATCAAAAGTGTTAATCCCCAAATATAAACAACCCCAGCATCTTTTGTGCTTGTAATCATTGAACTTGCAAGCAACGGTCCAATAATAAAAGATAAATTTATTGAAGTTAATAAAATACCCCTAATTCCGCCAGTGTCTTTATCCTGAGATGCATTTTCCAAAAATACATCCATACAAAAAATCATCGCAATTCTGGCCATATGACCAATTATGTATGCTGACACAAAGATTGGTCCATAGTAATGATGTTCTACAAATAACGATAGGGAAGTTATTGATAAACAAATAAAATTGACTACAAGTGCGGTTGCAAAAGTTTTATAATTTCCTATTTTGTTTAGAAAATTTTTTATTTTTGATAAAAGAATTAGTGAAAGCAAAGATGAAATTGCAAAAATATAACCAACATATTTGTCACCAACAAATTGTTCTACCATGCTGGAGTTTATAAAAACTGCCGGAGTATTGTGTAGGGCTATTAGAAAAGAGGTTATATACAAAATAATTCTTTTATTTTTTGAAATAGAAGATGCTAAATTTAAATTTTGTTTTATAAAAACTGGTTCTGTTTGTCCAGATGGCATTTTGAGATTATATCAAAAAAATCTCTTTAATAAAATATTTATACACCAATTATAACTGGTATAACCAAAGGCTGTTTTGCTGTTTCCTGAAACAGGAATTTGCTTAAGTCGTCACTTAATATTTTTTTGATTTTGTCAAAATCTACAGGACCTTGATTTTTGGCCAAATAATTCTCAACATTTTTTTGAGTTATAAATCGTGCTTTTCTTAGTAGTTCCTGAGACTCTCTCAGATATACAAAACCACGAGAAATTATATCCGGTGATTTCTTTAATTTTCCAGTTCTGATATTTACACTAGCCACAATCACAAATATTCCAGCTTCTGCCAAAAGCTGTCTATCTTCAAGCACAACATCTTGTATTGTTCCAACTGCCAAACCATCAACCGTAACCGGCTCATTTGGAGCTTTTACAGGTAGTTTTGTAATATTTTGTCCCGAATCAGTTAGTTCTATTATTGATCCATTATCTGGAACTATAATATTTTCTGGTTTTACCCCCATAGATTCTGCCATCTCAGCATGTTGTCTTAGCATAAAATGATTTCCGTGAAGTGGAACAAAGAATTTGTATGGAATTTGTTGATGAATCCATTTTAATTCTCCACGATTACCGTGTCCTGAGGCATGAATATCAGAATCCAAATATGTAATAACTTTTGCTTCAGAGCGGTACAGACTGTCTTTTAATTTTACAACTGCCATGTAGTTGGTTGGAATAATTGATGATGATAATAAAATGGTATCTGTTTTTCTTAGGGTAATGTATTTGTGACTTTTGTTTGCCATTCTCATAAGTGCGGCAAATTCTTCTCCCTGGGCTCCCGTAACAAGCATTACAATTCTATCTGGTGGATATTTTTCTATTTCGGAAACAGGTATAACATTGTCTGTTTTTATAAGTCCAAGATATTTTACAATTTCTAAATTAGATTTCATTGATCTGCCCTCAACTACTACTTTTTTGCCATATCTATTTGCAATATCAATAATTGCTAAGATTCTTTCTACCTGAGAGGCAAATGTTCCTATAATCAAACGGTTTTTTGTTTCAGAAATTATTTTTTCTATATTTTTTATAACAACATTTTCTGAAATAGAAAAACCTGCTTTTTCTATAGATGTTGAATCCATTGTTAATAATAGAATTTTTCTGTCTTTGAATCTTTTGTAGTGCTCAACTTCTTCTTCTGTTGGAACACCTTCTATGTTATCAACTCTAACATCTTCTATTATAACCAAATCACCATGTTCTGTTTTTACTATAAGACCCATTGAATCCGGTATAGTATGTGAAATTGGAAAAGTTTCAACTCTAATTTCTCCAGCTCTTACTGTCTCGTCGCCGTCAATAATTCTAATATCTGGTTTTGGTAGATGGGGAAAATCTTCCATCTTTTTTTGAATCATTATTGCTCCGAATTTTCTGGAATAAATAGGCGGATTACCAATTTTGCCCAATATGTAAGGAATCGCCCCTATATGATCTAGGTGTCCGTGTGTCACAAAAAGTCCTCTGATTTTGTCTTTTCTTTCTTCTAAATATTTTGTATTTGGTAAAATGTAGTCAATTCCGGGAGTTGATGCATCTTTAAATTGAAACCCGGCATCAATTATTATGATGTCTTGCCCAATTTCTATAGCCAACATGTTTTTTCCGATTTCTTCAACTCCTCCAATTGTTATTATTCTAATGTTTTGATCAACTGGTGGAATAGGCATTATCCCCCTTTGTCTATCGGCTATTTTTGTATTTCTTTGCTGTCTAAGAGTTGATCTAAGCGAAGGAGCTTTTCTAGAAACTCTTGACACTCTCGAACCGCCGGTTGTTTTACTGTGATGATGATTGTTTCTATTTTGATAATTTCCTGTTGTTGAATTTGTTCTATAGTTATTTCTAGAATCTCTGTTGTAATTACTTCTATTATTATTTGATGCGTTATACATATTATTTCTATTATTTGTTAATTAAATATCTTCCAAACTTTATCAATCTTCATAAACCATTTATGAACATTTATAAATCGTTCTTCGCTACTTTTGATTTTTTTATTTTCTATGCCAGATAAATTTTTTGGAGTTATATATATAAAATCTGGTGTGTACAAAAATATTGCAGGTTTTTCTTTTTGTAATTCTTGATTAAATTGTTCTATCAAAACTTTTATTCTTTCAAGATCTGTAGCTTCTCTCAGTTCACTTACAATTCTATCAATTGTGATGTTTGTGTAATTTGTGATATTTATTCCAGGGTCTAATCTTTGAGATGAGTGCCAAAATGCATACAAATCTGAATAATTATTGATTATCATTCCAAAAAGTAGAACTTCAAAGTTTCTGGGTCTAATTATTGCCTGATTAAGTTCTTGTGTTTCAAAACTTTTTACAGAAACTTCGGCACCTAATTTTCTCCATGTTTGTGCAATATATTCTGCGATATTTAAAAGCTCTGGCACATTACTTGTTGAAACGGTGATTGATAAAATTATTTTTTCTTTATTTTTTTCTATTACATAAATTCCATCCTCATTCTTTTTCCAACCAGCCCTTTCTAATATTTTTTGAGCTTCTGATATTTTTTCCTCACTTTCTTTTTCTATTTCTGATAAGTCTTTTTCTGTTGAAAATATGTTTGGGTTACTTTGTAGATGTGGGGGAATAGAAGATTCTGTTACTTGTGCAAAACCAAATAAAATTTGATTCACTATATTTTGTTTTGAAATTGATAAATCAAGAGCATTTCTGACCGCTGTATCTGCAAGTGCTTTTGATTCATTTTGGTTAAAGAATAAACCAAAAATTCTTGGAAGTGGTATTTTATTTATATTTTTTGTATTCGAAAATAAACTGGCATTTTCTGGTTTTATACCGCTAACTGAATTTATTTTTTTGTCCTCAATCATTTTTAGAAGCTCTAATTCGTTTTTGGCAAAATGAAATACTATTTTGTCTATAAAAGGTTTTCCTAAAGAATAATCTTTGAAAGCTGAAAGGGTGTAATTGATTGGAATGTTGGTAGAATCTCTTTTTATATTTTTTAGTTTGTAAGGACCAGATCCAATTGGTTCTGTATTAAATTTACTCAAACCAAATCCTCCGGCTGGAATATTTTCCCAAAGATGTTTTGGTAAAATTCCCAAGGTGGCACTTTCTAAAAAATTTATTTGCGGTTGTCTTAATCTAAAAACTATTTCAAATTCACTGTTTTTTTCAATTGTAACACCGTCCCATTCAGCCCTTTTTGAGCTATCAGTTTCTGCATCTTTGGCTTTTAAGATTGTAAAAATTACATCTTCGGCAGTTAAGGGTTTGCCGTCGTGAAATTTTAAATTATTTTTTATTTTAAAATTATATTCTAATTTGTCATCACTTATTTTATAACTTTCTGCTATGTCAGTAATAAATTCTCCGGAAGCAGTTTTTTTCAAAAGACCAGAATATATAAGAGATGTTAAATCTCGATCAACCGATGATACTGCAAGAAGTGGATTTATAAATCTTGGTGTACCGATAACCCCCTCATTTAAAGTTCCTCCTCTTGCTGGTGTATCAATTAAAAATTCTTTATTTACATTAATAAATAATACAAAAGCAGTGATTGATGTAATTGTGATTAGTGTCCAAAAAATTATTTTTTCTAAAACGGAAAAGGATTTTATAACCTGCTCTATTTTTTTGAGTGGTTTAAAATGAAAATGTTTATTTATTAATTTTTGATTTTCTTGTGTATTCACGACGAATTTTTCTAGATTTTTATTTGTGTAGATGACAGAATAAATACTAAATTCTATAAGTTTTGTAACTATTATATACCAATAAAGTTTATAAATGAAACTATTACAAATAATACGGCCACGATAATTGTTCCGTTAAATAACCATTTTTCAAATCCTCTGCGAGTATGATATCCTGCATCTATATTATCAGAACCACCCAAAGCACCGCCTAATCCAGCGGCATTTGTTTGAAGCAATATTCCAGCGATTAAAATCACTGAAAGCACTATTTGTATTATTGGCAGTGTAGTAGCCATAAATTTAGTAAACTCAATAGTAGCAAGTTTTAAAAATAAAAGCAAGTTTTTATTACAACATATATTTGTTGACAGTAAAAAATCTAAAGGTATAATTTTGCAGTCAATCGGTTTGTTCAGGAATTTTATTAATGTTTGATTTTTATTAATTTAATTTGTAAATAAAATTTATGTCAAAACAAAAAAATCAAAAAGACAAAGTTATAAATGTTGGTATAAAACCATTGGGCGACAGAGTCTTGATAGAAGATTTTGACTCCAAGGAAGAAAGCAGAACTGCTTCTGGTATAATTATTCCAGTTGGAGTTGGGGGAGAGGATGAAACCAAAAAAGGCAAAGTCATAGCTGTTGGTCCGGGAAGTGTAATAGATGGAAAATTGGTGAAGCCAGAAGTTTCTGTGGGTGATTTGGTGTTATATACATGGGGAGATAAAATTCAGGTTGAAGGTAAAAAGTATGTTTTGGTCGGATCTGCAAATATTTCTGCAATTTTGTCAGAATAAATTTAATAAAGAATACTTTTTAAAGTTAAAATATAATTTTTATTATCAATTTTAAATTAAATTATAAAAAATATGTCAAAGCAAATAATTTTTAATCAGGAAGCAAGAAAAAGATTAAAAAATGGAATTAGTGTTGTTGCTGATGCGGTCAAATTTACTCTTGGTCCGCGAGGTAGAAATGTTGTCTTGGATAAGGGTTACGGTGTTCCGACAATTACAAATGATGGTGTTTCTATTGCAAAAGATATTTCTCTAGAAGATAAATTTGAAAATATGGGAGCAGAAATTATAAAAGAAGTTGCCTCAAAAACAAATGATATCGCAGGAGACGGAACCACAACCTCAATAGTTTTGACTGAGTCATTGGTTGAAGAGGGTTTGCAATATACAAATATGGGTGCAAATGCTATTGGTATAAAAAATGCTATTGAAAAAGCCGCAAGTGATGCTGTTGAATTTTTAAAAGCTTCAGCAAAACCAATCAAAAATAAAGAAGAAATAAAACAAGTGGCAACAATTTCTGCCGAATCTGAAGAATTGGGTAAAATAATTGCAGAAACAATTTCAAAAGTTGGATCAAATGGAGTTGTGACTGTTGACGAATCCCAAAGTTTTGAGGTTGAGTCTGAAATTGCTCAGGGATTAGAATTTAACGAGGGATATGTTTCTCCTTATATGGTTACCAATGCCGAAAGAATGGAATCAGAAATGAAAAATCCCGCAATTTTGCTTACAGATAAAAAAATTTCAAATATAAAAGAAATTCTACCTCTAATAGAACAAATTGCCAAAGCTGGACAAAAAGATTTGGTAATTATGGCAGACGAAATAGAAGGCGAAGCACTTGCGACATTTGTTGTTAATAAGTTGCGAGGCATATTTAATGTTTTGGCAATAAAAGCTCCGGGATATGGAGATCGTAAAAAAGATTTACTTCAAGATATTGCCGTGACTGTTGGTGCAACTGTTATAAGTTCTGATATTGGTATGACTTTTGAAAATGCTGATATTTCAGTATTAGGTAAAGCCACAAAAGTAATTTCAACAAAAGACAAAACTGTTATTGTTGGTGGTGCCGGAAAGAAAAAAGAAATTGAAGAAAGGGCTAATCAAATAAAAGCTCAAATAAAATCTACTACTTCAAATTATGATAAAGAAAAATTAGAAGAAAGAGTTGCGAAACTTTCTGGTGGAGTTGCGGTTATAAAAGTTGGAGCAGCAACCGAAACAGAAATGAAGTATCTTAAACTAAAAATAGAAGATGCGGTAAATGCCACAAAGGCCGCAATTGATGAGGGAATTATTGCGGGTGGTGGTAGTGCTTTGGCAAAAGCATCAAAAAAACTTTCTGAAAATCTTTCAAAAAATGAATCAAAGATGACTGAAGAAGAAAAAATTGGTTACAAAATTGTTATTAATGCTTTGAAAAAACCACTTAAACAAATTGCAATGAATGCTGGAAAGGATGACGGTTCTGTTATTGTTGAAAATGTAATGAATGGAAAAGCAAATTTTGGTTATGATGCTCTAAAAGATAAAATGGTTGACGATATGTTTGTGGCTGGAATAATTGATCCTGTAAAAGTTACAAGAACAGGTGTTCAAAATGCGGCTAGTGCTGCTGGAACTTTGTTGACTACAGAAGTCGCAATTGCTGATAAACCAGAACCAAAACAAGAACATAATCACGATCACGGAATGGGCGGAATGCCGGGCATGATGTAATTTGGGGTTATTTTTCCAAATCTTATCCACATTTATTTAAAAAATCGCCAAATCGGCGGTTTTTTAGTGTATAATAAATCTATATAATTATTAATAATAAAAATAAATTTATGAAAATTAAAAAATTGCTGTGTTTTTTGGTCATTTTCTTAATTCCCGTATTTCTGTTTTTGAGTTTCGATATAAGAGTTAATTCTCAAACAAGTTCTGAAAATGTTTTGCCGTTTGTTCAGCCAACATCAATTACATTGAATGGCGATGTGTATAATGCTGGAGAAATTTTGTCGGGAAGTTTTGAGGTTAAAAATAGTAGAAATTTTATAGAATCTGATATTTATTATAGAATATCCGTGGATGGTAATTATGACGAAAATGGTGTTGCAAAAATGACCTACTTATATAACATAATTGGTCCAGAAAATTTTAAACCTCTTGAGTCTAAAATTGTTAATTTTTCTATAAAATTACCAGAAGCAATTAGATCAGAAAAAGATGCGGGTATAAAAATAAGAGTAACTAACAAAGATGGAATTTCTCTTGGTTTTATAGATCAAAAAATTGAAATAAAAAACAGTGCTCAATTTTTTGATGTTTTAAATCCAAAAATATTAGTTATAGAAAACGATACCAATCAAGAACAAGAATTTTTTGTTTCTGAGGGGCCGTTTATTTATGAAAATGAAAAAGTTTTTTTAACTTTTACGATTGTAAATTCTTCTAACTTAACACATGAATTGTATCCACAAACAGCTATTTTCGAAAGAGATTCAAACAGAAAAGATCCAATAAATATAGTAAATCAAGATAAAATATTACTTTCACCAAATGAGTCGAAAAAAGTACTTTTAAATTTACCAACTAATAAAGAATTGGGAAAGAATGTTTTTCTATCTGAAACAATAATTAGAAATCAAGATAATAAGATTGTTTCTCCAATGATACCGGCAAGATATATTGTATCCGATGGTGATTTATTTGTAATACATCACATTAAACACGACAAAAATTATATTTCTGCAGGTGAAATCTTAAATATAAACATATTTGCATCTGGAAACCCTCTAGATATGAGAGAATTTTTTCTTAATCAGGGCAATATTGAAGATCGAGAAGGTTCTGTTGAAGTTTATGTAATATCAAAAAATGAGAAAGGTGATTTGATAGGTGAATTAAAGTTCGAACATGATTTTTATCAGCAATCAATTAAAGATGTTCAAATTAAATCAAAAGTAAATTCAAATTCAATAGAAACAGAAGTTATTTTGTCAAAAGATGGTAATATTTTGGCAAAATATAGTTCAAAAACAATTAACGATGAAATTATATTTACAAATCAAAATACAATATTTAATCTAATAAAAAATAATTGGTTTTATATATTAATGTTAATAATTTTACTAATTTTAATTATTTTATTTTTACTATCCAAAAAAAATCTTAACAACAAAACCGTTTTGATATTAGCTTTTGTTTTATTGATTGTTTTGGGATTAATTTATTTATCAAAGATGCATAATGCTAATGCATATTCTCAAAGACATAATTTGATAGGAAATAGATATATTATAGTTACGGCAAATGCAATTCCAAATCAAACTCCAGGATCAAAGTTTTCTACTTCAGGCTCAATTTCTTTTTGGGCTTGTAACAATGGTTTTAATTCTATAAAATCTAATTTTGATAATAACCGCACAGAGAGTTGGCAACATGTGGGTGGCGGTACGGCCGGTTCAACATATTATTTTACAGGATATACAGATTATTCTAGAAATAATTTGACCGCACCAAATACTACCGGTACAAAAAATATAAATTACAGAATGGTTCTTGGTTGTATTGCCGGAACATCTAGTTGTGGATCTTCTGATTGGTGGTGGGAAGCTGAACCGGCTATAGGTTCTTATCCTTATGTTGTAAAATCATACGGTCAATGTCATCCAAGTGCTATTGTTGCAGGAAGTACTGCACCACAATCGCCACTTTGTTTGCCCGGATCCAGCTCGAGTCTTTCTGGTTCGGGTCCTTGGACATGGACATGTCATACAGATTGGAATATTGTAGATAATGTATCCTATGCCTCTTGTGAAAGACCTTATATTGATCCGGGAGACGGTAATTCTGGCGGAACTGACGATGGCGGCGGTTCTGGAACTGGTGACGGCGGCGGTTCTGGAACTGATGGAGGTTCTGGAACTGGTGATGGTAGTGGAACTGCCTTACCAGCCCCAACAATCTCAATCACAAACGAAGAT
>CALLZK010000013.1 GCA_937858275.1 uncultured bacterium | reverse complement strand
AAGCATTACAGGGAAATACAGAACTTCTAACAAAAAATGGATTCGTAATAACCGAATATGAAAAACAGGTATTAGAAGCTGGAAATGAAACGCAAAGACTTGCGATGTTTAATGAGATTCTTGGTAGAACATATAAAGATGTAAATGAAGAAATGGCTAAAACATCTGCTGGTGCTATGAGGCAAATGCAAAATCAACTAACTGATTTGAGAGTTGAAATTGGAGAACAACTAACTCCAATTATGGTGCAGTTTGTAAAGACCGTTAGTGATAATATGCCCGTTATTGCTTTACTGGCAAAAGAATTTACAAAAGCGATAGTTGAAATGGTATCTTGGTTATCTGTTTTGCCAGGGGTTTCAAAAGCAACATTTGCTGAAATCAAAAGAAATCTTGAATTAGAAACTGGTCTAAATTCAATAACGGCAGAAATAGATGTTTTGACTGAAAATATATATAAAGCAAAAGAAGCAGGTGATGATCAAACCAAAATGCTTTATGCCAATGCGGTTGCTTCAAAAAATGCAGAGGCAAGAATATTACAACTACAAAAAGCAGAGAAAGCTCTTTCTAATGAAATAGAAAAATCTGGTCGTATATCAAAATCTGTAAGAAAAGAATTAGAACAGGCAGGATTTGAGATAGATGTTCCAAAAGCAATAGGTGTTGGTTCTGCGACAAAACAAGTTGGATTAAATAAAATTGCAATAGAAAAAGTGTTAGACACAATAAAAGAAGAAATCAAAGCACAAGAACAATTAGTTGAAAGTCGTAAAAATGTGTTTGAGGAAATTTCAAAAATACCAATACCAAAACTATCAATGCCACCGATAGTTACAGAAGACGATAAGAAGCGAATGGCAAAAGAGGCAGAAGACCTTAAAAAGCAAATGGAAAGAAACGCAAAAGATGTTGAAAAAGGTCTTATTGATTTAGAATCTGCTTATGCAAGGTTTTCTGAAAACATTGATGACGAACTGTTTAATCTTTCAGAATCACACAGGGTTAATTTACAAAACTTCTCAAAACAAATTAGTGCATTAAGAAGTCAGATGGATTCATTACGAAGCGGTTTTGCACAACAAGAAAAATCAGATAGGCAAAAAATTGCAGAAGATATTGTCGCAAATGAAAACAGAATACTTGAAATACAAAATCAATTAAAGAAAAATCTACACAAAGACGAATTACGAACTCTACAAGATGAGTTAATACAAAGGCAATTAGCACAAGAACAGAATGCAACTTTTATTGCTGGAATGGAATCAGAAATAGCAGAGGTTAAAAGACGGGCAGGACTTACAGATCTTGAAAGGGCTATTGAAGATTTTAATGCTAGACGAGAAATTGCCACACAAGAATTCAATGAGAAAATGTCCTCGTTGAAAAATGAAATAAAAGCGGTTAGAGAAGCACGAAAACAAGAATCAGATATATACAGACAAAAAGTTGATTTTATAAGAGAACAGCAAAAACTAGCAGAAAAACAATATAAGGATTCAATGAATCAGAATCTTTTGACTACAAAGGAAACAATACAAAAAGAAATTGAGTATTACAGACAGTTAGCACAAGCAATAGATGCTGTTCGTGGATCAAACACAGCAAGGTCTTTGGATAGAAATATTGGCAAAATAACGAATGTCAATGATGCCATAATCTCACCAAATGGAAATATAATATCAACTCACCCAGACGATTATTTAATCGCAACTAAAAATCCATCTTCATTGGGTGGTGGTATTACGGTAAATATAATGGGTGGTAATTTCTTATCGGAAGATGTTGCAGAGGAAATTGGAAATGAGATTGTAAAGAGATTATCTCTAACACAAGCAATATGAGTTTAGTTATAACAATAAATAGTGTAAATAAGACAAGTGATATTCTAATGGATTCATTTCAAATAACTGATAATATAAACAATCAGGCGAGTTCTTGTGTATTCTCCACAAAAAATTTCAAACCATCTCTTAATCAAGAAATATTAGTTGAATTTGATTCACAGATTATATTTGGTGGGGTTATAGTTAAAATTGAAACAGAAAAAGATAGATTGGTTGATACTTATAAAGTAACTTGTAAAGATTATTCACAACATC
>CALLZK010000012.1 GCA_937858275.1 uncultured bacterium | reverse complement strand
GAATAAAAAAGCAAGGTGGTGGTTTCTGATTGGATGTTTTTTAAACTTTAAAAATTGCTTTTAATGTGTTAAAATGACTTTTACCATGTCTGATAATGCAGAAGTAAAAAAAGAAAAGACAAAAGTCGCACAAGATGAAGAAAAAGCCTTAGATTTTTGGCAAAAAAACAATATCTTTGAAAAAACCCTAAAAAAACCATCTCCCAAAGGTGAGTTTGTATTTTATGATGGGCCACCATTTGCTACTGGTACTCCGCACTACGGACATATTTTGGCCGGAACAATCAAGGATGTAATTCCAAGATATAGAACTATGCAAGGTTATCATGTTGAAAGAAGGTGGGGTTGGGATTGCCACGGACTTCCAATAGAAAAACTCGTTCAAGAAGAGAATAATTTAAAAAGCAAGAAAGATATCGAAGAATTTGGCATAAAAAAATTCAGTGAATATGCCAAAAAAAGCGTTTTTCGTTATGATGCACAATGGAAAAAAATTGTTCCAAGAACTGGTCGCTGGGTCGATATGGAAAATCAATATACCACAATGGATTCAGGTTTTATGGAATCTGTTTGGTGGGCATTCAAAAAACTTTATGACAAAGGTTTGATTTATGAAGATTTCAAATCTATGCACATTTCTCCAATACTTGAGACTCCGCTCTCAAATTTTGAAGTAAATTTGGATTATCGTGATATTACTGACATTTCTACTTATGTAAAATTTGAATTGTTAGATGAATTAGAAAATGTTTCAAAATTAGAAATTTCAAATACAAAAACAAAAACATATTTGATTGCTTGGACAACTACTCCTTGGACACTTTTTGGAAATGTTGCTCTGGCAGTGGGCAATGATATAGAATATGTAAAAATAAAATTAACAGATCAAAATTCTATTCAAAAAACAGAACAAGATTCTGATTCAAAAAATTCAGCAGAATTATTTATTTTGGCAAAAAATCGAATTTCGGCAGTTTTAAAAAATAAATCATATGAAATAATCGGAGAATTAAAAGGTTCTGATTTAATCGGCAAAAAATACAAACCGGTTTTTGATCATTATTACAAAAAAACAGATTTAGAAAATAAAGAAAATGGCTGGAAAATTTATCATGGGGATTTTGTAACAACAGAAGACGGTTCTGGAATTGTTCACATCGCCCCGGCTTTTGGTGAAGATGATTTAAAATTGGCCCAAAAACACAAACTACCATTTGTTCAGCATGTAAATATCGATGGCTCTATAAAATCAGAAATTACAGAATTGACCGGTAGACAAGCAAAACCAAAATCAACAGAACAAAAACCAAATGCTCATCAGGAAACAGATATTGAGGTTATAAAAATGCTAGCTCATCAAGGTTCTCTTTTTGAAAAAGAAAAATTTATTCACTCATATCCGCATTGTTGGAGAACTGGTGCACCGCTTCTAAATTATGCCTTGTCATCTTGGTTTGTAAAAGTTACACAATACAACAAGAGAATGTTTGAATTGAACAAGAGTATTAATTGGGTTCCAAAAAATGTTGGAGAAAAAAGATTTGGTAATTGGCTTGAAAATGTAAAGGATTGGGGAATTTCTCGTTCTCGTTATTGGGGAACATCAATGCCAATTTGGAAATCAGAAGATGATTCTGAAATTGAAGTTATTGGTTCGATTGAGGAACTTCGTACAAAAACAAAAAGCACTAATAATTATTTTGTAATGCGACACGGTGAAGCAGAACATAATTTGACTTACATATGGAATTGTGACAATTCAAAACTGGCTTACTTGACCGAAAAAGGTAAAGAACAAGTCAAAAAAATAGCCGATGAACTTAAAAACAAAAAAATTGATTTTATTTATTATTCTCCTCTTGTAAGAACAAAAGAAACTGCCGAAATTATTGCTGAAAAAATTGGGCTTGCAAAAGAAAATTTAATTTTGGATAAAAGAATAAGAGAAATGAATGCTGGAATTTTTAATGGAAAATCTGGAGAACTTTATCATAAATTTTATGAAGAAAATAAATTAGATTATTTTGTTGATAGACCAGAAGGCGGTGAAAATCTGGTTGATGTCAAAAAAAGAGTTGGTGAATTTCTTTATGAAATAGATAAAAAACATCAAAACAAAAATATTTTGATAGTTTCACATTATTCTCCAATTCATATGTTGATTGCTGTTGCATTTGGTTTGAATAATAAAAAAGCTGATGAGTTAGAAAATGAAAAAGATGGTTTTATAAAAACTGGAGAATTAAAAGAGTTAAATTTTGCTCCAATTCCACATGATGATGAATATGTTTTGGATTTACATAGACCATATATTGATGACATTACTTTTATTAAAAATGGAAAAATAATGAAGAGAATTCCAGAAGTTTTTGACACTTGGTTTGATTCCGGTTCTATGCCATATGCCGTTCCGCATTTTCCTTTTGAAAAAGATGAAAAAAAAGAAATGCTTCCACCCAAAAAAATATTTAATTTTTCTATAAAAAAAGGGAAAAGATTTCCTGCCGATTTTATTGCTGAAGGGCTGGATCAAACTAGGGGATGGTTTTATACTCTTTTGGCTTTAAACACCGCCCTATTTGACGAGGTTCCATACAAAAATGTAATAGTTAATGGACTTGTTTTGGCAGAAGATGGTAGAAAAATGTCAAAAAATCTAAAAAATTATCCAGATCCAGAATTGATTTTTGAAAAATATGGAGCGGATGCCATGAGATATTATATGCTTTCTTCAGCTATTGTTGAAGCAGAACCACTTAGTTTTTCTGAAAAAGGTGTCGATGAAATTTACAAAAAAATAATTGCTAGATTGTTAAATGTCACATCTTTTTATGAAATGTATGTCGACAAAGCGGATCAGGAAAAAGTAAAAAATATGTCTGAAGAGTTTTTGTCAGACTCAACAAATGTATTAGATCGTTGGATTATTGCCAGATTAAATCAGGTGATAGAACAAACTACAACATCTATTGAAAAATATGAATTAAACAATTCATGCAGACCGTTTTTTGATTTTGTAGATGATTTGTCAACTTGGTATTTGAGAAGATCTCGTGATCGTTTTAAAGATTCTAATTCAAAAGATAAAGATGATGCTATAAAAACAACATTTTATATTTTGAATCAATTTTCAAAAGTCATTGCTCCTTTTATGCCTTTTGTATCTGAAAATATTTATCAAAAAATTCATAATTATGATTTTAGTAATTCAGAAAAAAGTATTCACTTGCAGTCTTGGCCAATCTCAAAAAAAATTGATGTTGACTTGATTGAGAAAATGAAAATCGTTCGTGATTTTGTAAGTTTTGCATTATTGGCCAGAGACAAGGTTTCCATAAAAGTTAGACAACCGTTGCAAGCTTTAAAAATAAATATATCTTCTGATAAATTAAATTCAGATCTAATTTACCTTATAAAAGATGAGGTAAATGTCAAAGAAGTTATTTGTGATACAACAATTGGTTTGGAAAAGGTTCATTTGGATACAAAAATTACCGAAGAATTAAAAGAAGAGGGAACAATTAGGGAATTAAATCGTTTTATTCAAACTATTAGAAAAGAAAAAAATCTTTCACCGAATGAAAAAGTAGAATTTTCTGTACAAACAAATGAATCGGGTCAAAAATTTATTGAAAAATTTATGTTAGAAATTTCCGAATTAATTCGTGCCTCAAAAATTTATTTTGAAGAAAATGATGGACAAGAAATTAATTTGTCAGAAATGCAATTTAAAATTTCTATAAAATAGTTTCTTTATTTTTTTAAATATGCATCACATTCACCGAACTAAAGCGATAGTTTTAAAAAATATTTCAACCAGAGAAGTTGATTCTCAATTAATTTTGTTTACCAAAGAATTTGGAAAGGTCATCGCAATTGCTCAGGGAACCAGAAAACTAAATTCAAAAATGAGACAATCTTTGCAAGACTTTTCTTTGATAAATGTTGCACTTATTTCTGGTAGATCAATTTGGCGAATTGTTAATGTTAGTTTTTCAAATAATTTTTTTAATGACATAAAAAATAACAATTTAAAACAGGTCATAATCAAAGTTTTAAGTCTTATAGAAAGATTTGTGGTTGATGAAAGGGAAGAACATGAGCTATTTGATTTTTTGGAAAATGCTATAAATTTTGCTTTTGATAATCAGGAAAATTTTGACAAAAATCTAAATTCTGCTTTTGAGATTTTTTTGACTGCTAAAGCTTTAGATATTCTGGGATATTTTTCAGACAAAGATTTTTCTGAATATTTTAAAATTGACTTATCTATTGAACTTTTAAAAAAAATAAGCAATCAATCAGAAATTTATCAAAAAAATATTATCAAAGAAATAAACAGGTCAATTAGAGACAGTCATTTATAAAAAATGTTATAATAAATTTTAAGATGAATTATTTTGATAGAAAAAAAACACAAAAAATTGATGCTTTAGAAAAAAAGCTTTATTCAAAGAATGCAAAACAAGAAGGTGATATTAGAAAAAATTTCGACAAGAGAAGATATCCCGAATTGGATGATGACTGGACACCAAATGATCAGGTTCATGATTTGGAAAAAGTAGATGAGGACGAGGATTTAATTTACGAAGTTGAAAAACCAAAAACAGGTCTTTTTTGGTCTGTTCTGTCGATTGCGGTTTTATTTTTTCTTGGTTCTATAATTTATGCTGGATATGTTTTGCTTGATACACAAAGAAATAATGTTCTGGAGGATATTTCGATAAATGTAGTTGGACCATCTTCTGTTGGTAGCGGAAATAGACTATCTGTAGATATTGTAGTTCAAAATAATTCAAAAAACACATTAGAAGCTGCTCATTTGGTTTTTGAATATCCAAAAGGTACCAGAACACCTGACATGAGAGAGGAAATCGCTAGAGATAGAATTGTGCTTGGAAACATGGAGCCCGGATCGGTTATAAAAAGAACTATAGATATTGCATTGTTGGGAGAAAATGGAGAAACAAAAAAAATTGACCTAAAAGTTGAATATCGATTGCCTGGCTCTTTGGCATTGTTCAACAAGTTTAAACCTTTTGAAATAGTATTAAGTCAACCACCGGTTCAGGTTTTGGTTAATGCTTTAGAAAAAACTTCTTCTGGACAAACTATTGATATCAATTTAACAGTAAAATCAAATTCTTCTTCAGATATACCAGAAATTTTGTTGGTTGGTAATTATCCTTTTGGATTTAAATTTATGTCTGCCAGTGTAAAACCAAATTATGGAAATGATGTTTGGGTTATAAAAAATCTAAAACCAAATGAAAGTAGAGAAATAAAAGTCACTGGTCAAATAGAGGCACAAGATCGTGAGCAGAGAGTTTTTCGTTTTAGTATTGGCACACCAAAATCAGAAAATGTTGAAGAAATATCTGTTGTATTAAATAATGTCAGTCATATTGTTTTAATAGAAAGACCTTTTTTGGACTTACAATTAGTTATAGACAATCAAGTTTCTGGTGCTATTGCTTCTGTTCAAAGTGGAAATCAGTTTTCGGCTGATGTCATTTTTGTAAATAATACAAATGACATAATACGAGATGTTGAGATAGATTTGTTTTTTGAAGGAATTGCATTGGATAAAGCGGGAATGGCTATAAGAGGAGGATTTTATAGTTCTTTTGAAAACAGGGCATCTTTTAACAAGGATACTACAGAACAATTAACTCAGGTTTTACCAAGACAATCTGTCAGGCTTTCTAATACATTCAAAACGATTGATTTGTTTTCAAATAACAGAAATATGACAAATCCTGAAATAAAAATATCTTCAATTGTTCGAGGTAGAAGAATAAGAGAATCTGGGGCAGATGAAAAAATAAATCAAGAAAATTTATTTATAGTTCGAGTATTGTCTGATTTGCACTTATCAACAAAAAACAATAGAGGAAAAGTCGAAGGAATAAGCGATTTCGGTCCAATTCCTCCAAGGGTTGATTTGGAGACTTCTTATTCTATAAACTGGTCTGTATCTAATAGTACAAATGAAATGGAAAATGTTGTTGTATCTGCAAGATTGCCTTCTTATGTAAGGTTCAGTGATATCATAGTTCCAACTGGTCAAAACATCTCATACGATCAATATTCTCGTAGAATAAATTGGAATATTGGAAATTTGACATCGGGAGTTGGTTATGGAAATATTCAGCCGAAAACTATCAATTTTCAATTAGTTTTGAGACCTAGCATTTCTCAACGAGGAAAAGGTGCTGTCTTATTAGATCAAATAAATATTTCTGGATTTGATAAATTTAACCAAAGAACGGTAACAAAAAATTTCGATGATTTGGATACAAGTATTTTTGGTCGAAGTGTTTCTGATTATCACCACTTTATAACTCAATAAAAATATGAACGAAAAAAATAATAAAATGGAAAAAATAATATCTTTATGTAAAAGGAGAGGATTTATTTATCAGGGCTCAGAAATTTATGGTGGTTTGGCTGGAACCTGGGATTATGGACCACTTGGTGTTGCCTTAAAAAATAATATAAAAAATTTGTGGTGGAAAAGATTTGTTGATGATAGAGATGATATGTATGGGGTAGATGCGGCAATTTTGATGAATCAAAATGTTTGGAAGGCATCTGGTCATGTGGCTGGTTTTGCTGATCCATTAGTGGAGGATGTAAAAACAAAAAAGCGTTTTCGAGCAGATCATTTGTTAGAAGAGGCTGGTATTGATGTTCGTGGAATGAAATTGCCAGAAATGAATGCAAAAATTCGTGAATTGAAATTGAAAAGTCCAGACGGAAATGCTTTGGGTGAAGCACGACAGTTCAATATGATGTTGCAAACTAATGTTGGAGCAATACAGGATGATTCTTCAATTTCATATCTAAGACCAGAAACTGCTGGTGGAATGTTTGTTAATTTCAAAAATGTTTTGGATACTTTTCATCCAAAATTACCATTTGGAATGGCACAAATTGGAAAAGCTTTTCGTAACGAAATAGCTCCACGAGATTTTACCTTTCGATCTCGCGAATTTGAACAAATGGAAATCGAATATTTTGTAAATCCAAAAGATTGGGAAAAAACTTTTGAACATTTTGTTGAACAGGTTCATGAATATACAAAAGATGTTGGGCTTACTCAATCAAAAGTTCACGAATTAGAAGTCGCTGCCGAAGATCGAGCTCATTATTCAAAAAGAACAATTGATTTTGAATTTGATTATCCATTTGGTCGCAAGGAATTATATGGCTTGGCATATAGAACTGATTTTGATTTGTCAGCTCATACCAAAGAAAGCAAGGTAGATTTGACTTATTATGATGAAGAGACAAAAGAAAGATTTTTGCCACATGTTATAGAGCCATCTTTTGGTTTGGACAGAACGGTTTTGGCGGTTTTGTCAGATGCATATTGTGAAGAAAAAATAGATGGTAAAAATGGTGAAGAGGGTGAAATTAGAACTTATTTGAAATTTTCAC
>CALLZK010000011.1 GCA_937858275.1 uncultured bacterium | reverse complement strand
AATAATACCAAACCCCCACACAAAAAGTCAAACATTGTTGTGAATAAGATTTTAATAAAAATTGAATAAGATTTTAAATAAATTTAAACAATATTTTAATAAAATTTTGGAAAGATTTTATGGTGTTTTTGTATAGTTTTCTTAATGCAAAAAAATTTTGATGAGTGGAATGAGGTAAAGAAACATATAGAAACAAAAGAAAAAACCAGATTTTGCAAAGCAAGAGAAATTTGGTGGTGTGGGCTTGGCCAAAACATCGGCGACGAAGAAAATGGTAAAGGAAAAGATTTTAGAAGACCAATTTTAATTTTAAAAAAATTAAGCAAAAATACTTCATTGATTGTTCCAATTACAAAATCATTAAAAGAGCACAAATTCAGAATAAAAATTGGCATTATAAAAAATGAAAATGCCTCGGTCATAATGTCTCAAATTAAAACAATTGATACAAAAAGGTTATCTTTAAAAATTGGCATGATAGATAAAAATATTTTTGAACAAATAAAAAAATCTTTTAGACATTTGATCTAAAAGATTTTTTCTTTTGCTCCCTACCGGGAGAAGCCCGAAGGCACTTGTAAAATAATAATACCAAACCCCCACACAAAAAGTCAAACATTGTTGTGAATAAGATTTTAATAAAAATTGAATAAGATTTTAAATAAATTTAAACAATATTTTAATAAAATTTTGGAAAGATTTTATGGTGTTTTTGTATAGTTTTCTTAATGCAAAAAAATTTTGATGAGTGGAATGAGGTAAAGAAGAAAATTAATAAATTAGACATAAATAGATTTTATCATGAGAGAGAAATTTGGTGGGCAAAAATTGGATTAAATATAGGCAATGAGCAAAATGGGAACGAAAATGATTACGAGAGACCGGTTTTGATTATAAAAGAGTTTGGGAAAAATATTTGCTTAATAATTCCAATGACAACATCACCTCAAAAACATAAGTACAGATTTAACATTGGTCTAATAAAGCAAAGAACGGCATCCGTCATAATTTCACAAATGAGAGTAATAGGCACAAAAAGATTAATAAACAAAATACAGACATTAGACAGAAAAAATTTTATTCAAATAAGAAAAAACATCAGGGATTTATTCTGATGTTTTTTCTTATTTCTCCCTCTCATCGAGGGCAAGCCCGAAGGCACTTGTAAAATAATAATACCAAACCCCCACACAAAAAGTCAAACATTGTTGTGAATAAGATTTTAATAAAAATTGAA
>CALLZK010000010.1 GCA_937858275.1 uncultured bacterium | reverse complement strand
ACCCCCCCTACTCCACCCCCAAAATCTTTCTCAACTCCCTTTCTGGAATTTCTTTTTGAGAATTTTGTTGTTGAGTTTTTTGAACATCAGCCATTTGCTGTGCACTAAAAGATTTTACATCTTCTTCATCTTTTTTTTGAGAATCATTTTTATTTACATTATCCACTTTCTTTTCAACAAATTCTTTCGTAAAAGAATTGTCTGATTTTTTATCAGGATTTTTATTCAAAGAATTATCAGGAGATTTTTCAGGAATATTATTGTTAACTGATTTCAAAACATCTGCCAAAGCATCTCTTAGAGAATTATTTTGTTTTTGATCAACATTTTGCGATTTTTTATTATTTTTGGTGAAAAAAGTCATTTGTTTCAAAGAAACATTTTCTTGTTCCAAATCACTATTGTCTTTTTTTAAAGCTTCTTCCAAAAGTTCATTTTTTATTTTTTGATCTATTACAGTTTTTTTATTATCTACAGAAAATTTTGTATTGTTTTGTTTTTTATCATCTTTTATAAAACTTCTTGTATTTGCGGTATTGTTATTTTTAAAATTATTTTGTTTTTGTTTTTTATCATTTGCCAAATTCAAATCATTATTTGAATTGTTATTATTGCCATTATTCATTTTTTGAAAAACCGGATTATTATTTTTTGATTTTTCTTCATCAGACAACAAATTATTTTTTATCAAATCTTCGACATGTTGTCTTTTGTCAGAATAAGTTTTTCTTGAAAGATCAATTATTTCATCTACAAGAGAAATCTCTGGTTTTTCCAGGGGTGGCATTGAACTTGCTGAAAATGGTTGCGATCCAATCCCATTTATCATAAGTCTTAAATACAATTGAAATGCTCCAAGGTTTACAATATCCTGTGCCGTAAAGGTCGGAGCAAATTCCTTCTCCAAAACTTCAGCATCAAAAGATCCGACACGAAATGTTATAAGTGTTCCAACATTACCAAAAACCGCGGCCCGAACCTCTTCTGACATTTGTTCAATATATTGATGTGCAATGGTCAAATTTAATTTGTATTTTCTAGCTTCGGACAAAATATTTGCAAAAGATTCATTAGCAAAAGATTGAAACTCATCAACATAAAGATAAAAATTTGGTAATTTTTGTAATTCCCTTTCGTGAATATCGGCTCTTGATAGTGCGGCCAAATATATTTTTGTGATCAACATACTTCCCAAAAGATTAGCATTTGATTCTCCGACTCTTCCTTTTGACAAGTTTATTATCAAAATTTTTCTATCGTCCATTACTTTTCGCAAATCAAAACTAGATTTTGCTTGTCCTATAATATTTCTAATTAATGGATTTGAAGTAAATTGTCCAATTTTATTTTGAATTGCAGGAGTTGCCTCGCTTGCAAAACGATCTGTATATTTTGCAAATTCATCAACCCAAAAAGATTTGACTGATGGATCGCTAATATTTGCCACAACCTTGTTACGAAAAGCCTTATCAGCCAACATTCTATTTACCTCAAGCAATGTCGCTCCCGGATATTCAAGTAATGCCAAAAGTGTATTTCCCAAAATATATTCCATTCTCGCAGACCATGCATCAACCCATATTTTTTTGAAAGTACTCATCAAGCCAGAAACAACAAGATGTCTTTTGTCATAACCAACATCTTCCATTACATTAAAAGCAACCGGATATTCCATATCAAAAGGAGCAAAATATATTACATCTTTCATTCTTTCTTTTGGAATATATTCCAATAAAAGATCTGCGGTTTTTCCATGTGGATCAATAAAAGCAAAACCATTTCCGTTACGAATATCTTGAACGGCCATGTTTTCAAGTAAAGTAGATTTACCCATACCGGTTTTTCCAATTACATAAACATGCCTTGTTCTATCCTTGGCTTTTATTCCAAATCTAACTCGACGATTTCTTGCATCGGTATCAGCAAAATATGTAATTTGTTCTGGGTTTTCCATTTCAAAATTATTATAAAATTCTATTTACTTTAATTATAACAAATTTAAAAAAATAGTTAATCACAAACCACTACCTCGCTTTTTTATTCATTTGCAAATTATCAACAACCCAATTCTAATAAACCAATTTTTTCCTCCAG
>CALLZK010000009.1 GCA_937858275.1 uncultured bacterium | reverse complement strand
CAACCGAATGGATTTGGGAATTGTTTCATAATGAGGGTATTATATCATTTTTTTGGTAAATTGTGAATGAGGGATGGGGTAAAAGTAGAAGTGTTTATGATTGATTTGTATTGCTCGATTATTTCTCCTAATTCTAACAAACTAAATAATTTTACAAATCGTAAATGCGCCAATGGAGAATTCAATTTGTCTTTTGGCAAATCTAGTATTTGTGAAAGTTTTTTTGTATTCAAATTATCTTGCAATATAGTCCGAAAAGCCGAGTCAAATTTTTGAGATAAGACTGGACCAATTATTCCAGACAAGATCTCATTTGCAGGTTCTTCTGTTAAAATTTTTATTTTTTCTGCTTCTTTTGGATCGACAAATTTTTTGTCTGGCATAGAATCAAGCATTACATATTCCAACAATGCCTTCACTGACTCGTGAGAAAGTTCGTTTGGTGTCATTCCTTTTATTCGAAAACTTGTCTCACTTTCTTCCATTTCCATTCTACCCATTTGAGCCATTGTGTTGGGATTGTCTTTGGTAATTCTATTTATGTCATCAAAATTTCCATCAGAAAACATTCCTAATGTTGTTTTGAAATTAATCAAATGAAAAACTGCAGACAATGCCAGGTTTCTAGATGCTTCTTCTTGGTTCATTTCTTTGCCAAAAACATACATACCGCCCAAATCATTGAGTGAGCGACCATGAATATACAAATCTAGAAGAATTTTTTTCTGAATTATTTTTGTAGATTCATCTGAGAGATCTTTTATATCTACTCCATCTTGTATATGTAATTGGGCGGGTTCATTTTTTTCGACCAAATCTGATTGTGAAATTATTTTTGTAACATCAACACCATAATTTTGAGAAACTATTTCCAAAGCCTCCCCTGATAGGGCTAATTTTTCTAATTCGCTTTTGTTTTTTATTTCTTCTGAATTTTTTTGAAGCAAAAAAATAGCAGTTTTCATAAGCGCAAGATCGTCATCAAACTGTGGTATCTGATCCTCACGAAAACCAATTTTTGATAATGAAGTTGTCAGGGTTTTGTATTTTTTATTCAGAAATTCCAAAATACCCTCTGCCAGTTTTTGGTTTTCTATAAATAATATTTCATCACCAAAATTGAATTTTTCTCTTAAATATTTTGTTATAGTGGAAATTATTTTTTCCAAATCATTTGGCAAAATTTCTATAGAATTTATTGATGGGTCTGATGTACCATGAACGGATGGTGCTGTCGGAATTTTTTCTGACATATTAATTTTTTGCAGGTCGAATTACTGGATCTTTTGCTGGGTCCAAAAATGGATCAAGTTTGTGTGGTTTTTCTTTGCCAGGATCAGAATCAGGCATAACTGTTGGTTCTGTTTCTGGTACATCTACATCTGGTTTTACTTCTGGTTTTGTTATTGTTTCCATAAAATTTTATTAAATTATTTCTAATAAAGTAGATTATATACTACTTCAAACTATCTATCAAAAAATCAGCCAATTCATTTTCACCAACCCTTTCCTGCTCACCCGTATCACGATTTCTAAT
>CALLZK010000008.1 GCA_937858275.1 uncultured bacterium | reverse complement strand
ATTTTGTCTAAACCTCACTAATAACTTCAAAACCACTGAAGCTACCCGTGATAGCAAGTCCGATAACCTTATCTGGTTTAATTTGCATTTTAATTTGTCGAGCCACTTCATTTAATGTTGAGCCAGAACCCAGTGCGTCATCAATCAATAAAACATTTTTATATTTTTTTACTTCTCGACCAATAACTAATTTAATTAGTTTAGAGTTTTCTATACGATCAGACAATTTATTCAAAGTTTTTTGGGCAACAACAACTTCACCAGAAATTTTTACCAAATCGATTTTGAACAAAGGCAAATTAAGGCCTTTTTCTATTTCCTTTATAAATTGAACCGACCTCTTTATACTTGGTGGAATAAATCCGACAGCATCTATTTTTTTATTTTTAACAATTTTTTCAATCTTTGGTTTTATTTCGTTAACTAATTCACGAATCAATTTTTTATCCTGACTTTGTTTTGCGTACAACATCATTTGACCAAGTTTAGTCTTTTCGAAAACTTCCATGCTATAAAAATCCAAATAATAAACTTCGTCCAAATACACATCGTCAAAAGTATCTTTCATTTTATACATTCCAGAGATAATCCCGTTTTTAAAATATTTTTGATATTTTTTTATACTTCAACATATTCTTTAGCTTTTCGTTTTGGATCAAAATTTCTACTACGAGACCACCTAATAAATGCTTCGACACCATCTTCTCTTTACCCAATTGCAGTTATTAGAAAAAAGTTTTCAGAAATTATTTTTTCTTGTTTTTTTTGTCAGTTCCACATCTTCTGTTTCAGATTTTTCTGAATTTATCGAATAAAAAACTTTTGGTGGAGTTCCGTTTTTCTCTATCAAACCTTTTTTAATAAGGTATGAGATATGTCTATGAATAATTTGTCTTGATATTCCCAAAAAATCGGCCAGGTCGTTAATTATGATTTGTTCACGCTTTTTAATTATTTCCAAAATTTTGTCTTTAGTATTATTTTTCATATAGTTTACAGTTTACAGTATACTGTAAACTGTGTCAAAAACAGGTTCTAACATCACTCAACAATCTTCACATAAAAGTTTGACAAAAAAACATATTTGTTTAATCTAAAACCCAGAAAGGAGGCAAATATGCCTATTATAAAAAGAAAAATACAAGACACAAAAAATCAGCCATCAAAATTGGGTCTGGCTCAGGCGGGAGAAGCGATTCGTTTTGTTCACACACCGTTTGACGATGCGGTATCTGAGTCAGCCTTTTGGCTTGTGTTGCCAAAAGACAAATCTCAGCGAGAAGGAACAGTTCGTTTGATATCGGTCGCCGATATACAAACCATCATCGAACGAGACGATACTTGGCCCGTTTATCGGCACCCAATCGAAATTGAAATCGATGAAAACTGCATCCGGTAGAAAACATCTACCAAAACCCAAAATAATCCGCCCAAAAACGGATTATTTTTTTATATTTTTTCCAAAAAACAAAAACGACTCTAGCACTTGCCTATTTATGATTTTCAAAGTAATATCTAAAATCAGAACAAAAAGGAGGTCTTTATGTTTATACGAAGCGGATCCAATCGTTTTGTAATTGTTTGTGAAGATTTTGTCATAAAAATTGCCAAAATCAGATTTATTTTAGCAACAAAAATAATTCTTGATTATATTTCTGGAAAAATCCAAAAAACAGAAGCTCAAAAAAACAAGAGTCTTTTGAGAATTTTTTTTGGAACGGCCCTTAATGGAATAGTTTCAAATATTGTAGAATACAAATATTCCATTTCACATCAAAATGATCATCGAATTTTTCACACATGTTTTTGTTTTTTTGGTATTTTCAATATTCAAGAAAGAGGTTCGGAAATTGAATTTATTGAAAGTTGGCCAAATTGGTATAAACAAATACAAAATCCTAAAGAAATCGACTTGTTTTTACCAAAACAATTCGGTCTGGATATGTTTGAAAAAATCAGAATTGTAGATTACGGGCATAAAGCAACAATAACTGTACTAAAATCAACAATGGAGAAGTCGTATCGGCAATGTGGATAATCCGATTTGATGATGAAAAATATCAATCAATGTGGTTTCGAGCATGTTACTTTAAACATTCTACTGCCACCGCATTTTGATTTAAAATTACACACCATGAGCTCAACAGATGACAATGTTGAGCTTATTTTTTTAATAAAAATTAATACAAATTTTAAACAATAGTGATATAATTGGCGATATAATTCAAAAAAAATGAAAGCAATAATTTTGGCAGGCGGAAGAGGAAAAAGAATGGGAAAATTAACAATTACAAAACCCAAACCTCTTTTAAAATACAAAAAAGACACTTTAATTAAACAAAAATTAGAGTGTGTTTATGATTTGGTTGATGAAATAATTATTGTCATTGGATATCTTGGAAAAATGATTGTTGATAATGTTGGAACAGAATACAAAAAAACACCCATAAAATATTTTAACCAAAAAAAATTATTAGGAACTGCCGATTCTTTGTGGTCAACAAAAAAGTATATTTCAAAAAATAAAAATGAAAAAATATTAATTTTGATGGCCGATGATATTTATTCAAAAAAAGACATAAAAAAATTAATTGAATTTTCTAAAAAAAATAAAAATGATTGGGCCATGTTGGCATACAAATCCCCCACCATCAAAAGCTCTGCAAAATTTATTGTGGACAAAAAAAATAATTTTAAAGAAATCAAAAACGATCTTGAGGGAAAAGTAAAATATAATTATGAATATACTGGTTGTTGTATAATTTCTCCAAAAATATTTGATGGTAAAAAAGTCAAAATATCAAACGGTGAATACGGATTACCGCAAACAATAGCCAATTTTTCCAAAAAAATAAATATAAAAATATTTTTAACAAAAGATTGGAAAAAAATCACTTCTGAAAAAGATTTATTATAATTTTTAAAATAAATCAGATTTGATATAATAGACGAAAATGACAGAATTAAAGAAATTGTTTAAATATTCAGTAGTTGGGACTACGGGCACAATAATAGACCTTTTGGGTCTATTTATTCTTGTAGAATTTTTTGAATTTGAAGTTTTATTATCAGCCACAATCTCGTTTATATTAGCGGCAACAAACAATTTTATCTGGAACAAAAAATGGACATTTTATAACAAAAATAAAAATTATCATCATCAATATGTAAAATTCTTATTAGTTTCTGTAATTGGTCTTATTTTTACATTAATTTTAATGTACACATTACACAAAGTCATTGGTATTTGGTATATGTATGCAAAAATAATGACCTCTATAGTTGTTTTGTATTGGAATTATTTTGGAAATAAAGTTTGGACATTCAAACCGACGATAGCAAAAATTCAACCAACAAAATATCTTTATGAATATTCAATAGTTATTCCAGCATATAATGAAAAAGACAGAATAATATCAACCATAAAATCAATTTGTGATTATTTACAAAGCTATAAAAAATCAGCAGAAATAATTATCGTTGACGACGGATCTATTGACGATACAACAAAAATAGTAAAAGAATTTTCAGAAAAAGAAAAATTGCATATAAATGTAATAAAATTAGAACAAAATATGGGCAAAGGTTATGCCGTAAAAATTGGTGTAATAAATAGTGTTGGAAAATATATTTTATTTATGGATGCTGATAATTCAACAAAAATTGAAGAGTTGGAAAAATTTGAGCAATACAAAAATTCACACTCAATAATAATTGGTTCAAGAAAAATTGCAGGAAGCAATATATCAAACAAACAACCATTTTACAGGAGATTTATAAGCAAAATTGGCAGCAACCTAAGCTCTGTTTTAATTAAAGATATAAAAGACACTCAATGTGGGTTCAAATTATTTAAAAATGAAATTGCCAAATTTATATTTGAGAAACAAAAAATAAACCGTTTTGGTTTTGATTTGGAAATATTAGCTATTGCACAACATTATGAATTTGATATTTTGGAATTACCAGTAAATTGGTCAGATGACAGAAAATCAAAACTAAGACCATTCAAAGACACCTTTTTAACATTAAAAGAGTTTATCTTGATTCAATACAATTTACTATTAGAAAAATATTAATTTATATGTTTTTTTTATCAGATTTAAAATACAAATTAAAAAATATCTTACAAAGTAATTTTTTTATTTTTTTTTATTTTTTTATTGTATCTTCTTCTATTTTATACATCGCAAATTCAGCTATTTTAGATATTTATTGGAATAATATTTTTGTTAGTGGCTGGGATGGATCTGGGCATTATGCCATTGGTAAATATTATGCAGAAAATATTTTTCCAGCAGTTTGGGGATGGATTCCAAATTGGTATTCTGGAATGCCCTTCCCGCAATTTTACCCTCCACTTTTCTATTATATAGTTGCTCTATTATACAAAATTACAAATATAGATTATGCTACAATTTTTAAATTTGTAGCAATTTTTTCTGTATTTATAATACCAACACTACTTTCATTTTCTTATTACAAATTAATAAAAAAATCATTCGCAGAATCTTTTTTTGTTTTACTTATTTCAGTCTTAATTTTATCAGTCAAATCAAGATTTGAATTTATTAGTGTTTCAATTGCAAGCATAACCAACAACGGTCTTGTAACCCAGCCATTGGCAGTGATTTTTTTAATATTGTGGTTAATATCAATATTTCAAGTAGAAAAAAAAGAATCCGCAAAATACTATTCAATACTTTTTCTAACATTTTTAATGTTATCAAATGCACATGTGGCAATAGTAGCATTAATAATTTTTACAATTTTATTTATTTTAAAATTTAAAAATAATTTTTTTATAAATAAACAATATCTAAAGACACTACTTATTGCATTAAAACACTGTTTTTATGTTCTAGTTCCATTATTAATTTCAAGTTTTTGGTATATTCCAATGATAAAATACTATGATTATTTTGTTGGAATGTCTCTTGGTTTTACTCAAGGAAGTTTGGGAAATTTATTATACTATCATTATTACATTTTAATAATATTAATAATCTCTGTTATTTTCAATCTAAAAATAAAAAATATATTTATAAGTATCATAAATATATTTTTGTCTTTTTGTCTAATATCGATTTATCTAAAATTAAATTATAAATTTCAATCTTTACCGTTTCATTTAGACAGATGGCTCGGAACTATATACTTATTTATACCAATATTGATAGTATTTTGTTTTTCTGAAATAAAAAAATACTTAAATAAAAAATTATACATTATATTAATAATTATAATATCAAGCATTTCTTTTTATCACATAAATATCATGAATGGATTCCGTGACAGTCAAGACGGAATATATGTTAATAACGAGCAAGATGATTTAACTAAAGTAATACAGTATTTTAAAGACAAAGAGGGTCTTATTTTGATTGAACATTTTGCACCAAGTAATATTCCAATAGATAAAGTTTTACATGCATATCTTGGCAGTCAGGGAAATACTACAGTTTATTCCATAATCAGAGAGTCATCCTTAAGTTCTTTAGTGTGGGTTCCTGTTGGAAATGGCCTATCCGAAAAAGCACAGTGCTGGGGAACAAGATGTCGTTTGGCATACGATAAAGAATTTCTAAACAAACCAATAAATCACCACATTATAAATGCATCCAATAGTGGTGTGGAATATTTTTTAATTAGAACCAAAAAAATAAGAGATCAGATGGACAAATCTCCCCTAGTAGAAAAAATAACAGAAGTAGAAAATTGGTCTATATATCAAACAAAACCACAACTAAAAAATGTTTTAAGTAAAATAGAAAAAACTCCTATTTTAATATTCTCAGAACTAAATACCAGAAAGTGGTCCAAAACTCCTTTTGATTTTATTTACTTAATTGAAGAATTGAATATAAAAAGATTAGTCTTAGATTTTATTTTTGTATATAACAAAGATCAAAAAATAGACAATAACAAGTATATTGAAAAATTTGATTATGTTTTATTTGATACATACAAATATCAAGATATAGATACTGCCCTAAATACAATAAAAAATTATTTGTCTGACGATAATAATAGAAAAATATTTGCCCTTAAGTCAGATGATCCGATATTTGAAAAAATAGCAAAATTAAGTTCTGAGTATAAAGATGAAAATAACAAATCTAGAATTATTTTGATAGAAAATATTCCAAATAAATATCCGGATAGTCATTATGATTATTTAATAGAACTTTTGAGAAAAAATATACCAAATCAAAAATCAAATCAAAATTTTAAAATCATAAAACAATCATATTTCCCGGCATGGAAAGATGTTTATAATTCTGATATATTTTTGGCCAGCCCAACACACATGTTTACATTTAACAAAAAAGCAAATATTTATTTTGAGACACCAAAAATAGTTTTACTTAGCCATTACATATCAATAATGACTCTGATTGGTTTATTATTAGTGGTAGTTAAAAGATATATAAAATCAAAGTAGTTTATTTATTATTGTTCACACTAAATTAGTATTAATTTCCGTATGCTCCACCAGCACCACCACCAGGATCATTAGCGATTTGTTTATACACATAAACATTATCATTACTAATTCTGGTTCCTTTTGTTACGGGTTTTGGAGTTGACCAGGTGACGACAGCATCATTACAATTATCGATACATTGATATATAATACCACCTCCATATTGTTGGCTATTTCTAACAAACACAGGTATATCAATAAAATTAAAATTTATATAATTATTAACTTTTTGTTGAGCTAATGCGACTTTTGCAAAAAAACTATTGTCAACATAATTATTTTCAAAATTAATATTTGCAAAATCACCCATTTGATATATTTGTGGTACAGCTAAACCAACACCAACACCATTGTGACAAGTAGCACCTTGAGGCCCCAAACAAATAATACCGCTTAGTCCCGGTGAAGGAAATTTATTATTATCTGTCACAAACATAGCAATAGCATTTTGAACTTCTCTAACTTGTTGAACTGTTTTTGCACTTTGAGCTTTTAATCTTGCATCTTGAATAGAAGACAATATTACAGTAGATAAAATAGAAATTATTGCTATTACTACCAACAACTCTATTAATGTAAAACCTTTATTTAAATTTTTCATAATTTTATAATTAATTACCCCTTAATCTATTAGCTTCTTCGATGCTTTCTAAAAGTTCCCTATGTTCTGGTGAAAACTTCATTTTTTCGGCTGGTGTAAGTTCTGAATATGATCTATTGTCTACTCTACCATCTCCAAATATTGAATATGTAACATAAAAACTAACCAATATTATTACTAAACAAATTGAAATCAAAAAAATTTCAGCATTTTTTTGATTTCTAAATATTCTTTTATTAACCAAAAAATCAACTATATCAAATCCTTTTTTCTTATAATTATCAAACTGTGGAATATTAATACTGTTATCTTCCTCAAATTCTATTGTCATATAAAAAGATTATATCACAACCACAACCTCAGTCAAAAATTATCCACAACACAGAAACTACTCTTTTTCATCCATTGATTTATATTTTTTTATAATTCTACGATATACAGTTTCGTAATTTTCTACCATTTGTGTACAACTAAAAAACAACTCTGCTCTCTTTCGAACCTTTGCCCGATCTATTTTATCTATTTTTTTAATAGCTTTGACCATTTCTGGTACAGAATTTACAATATATCCAGTAACACCATCTTTGACTATTTCTGGTACAGAACCATTTCCATAAGCAATCACTGGGGTTCCGCAAGCCATTGCCTCTATCATTACATATCCAAAAGGTTCTTCGAATTGAGTCGGAAACAAAACCGCTTTGGCATTTTGAAATAATGGTATTTTTTTATCAAAAGACACATCTCCCAAATATCTTACAGAATTTCCATTTATATAAGGAGCAATTTTTTGATGCCAATAATTCTCTGTCTCGTAACTTGCACCAGCCACTTGAATATTAACACCGGCTTCAATTGCTGAGACTATCGCTTCGTGAGGCCCCTTCTCTCCTGTTATCCTTCCAATAAACAAAAAATAATCTTGTGGGTTTGGATTATAAGTAAAAATATTTGTATCAACACCATGATAAATATTAGCTACCCAATTTAATTCTGGCATTGAATTTCTTTGTGATCTTGAAAAAGAAACATAATTCAAATGTTTATATTTATGTAAAATTGGTTTCATCCAATCTTCTATCGGTGAATGAATGGAAATCAATGTGGGAGCTTTAACTAAATCAGCAAAAAATGCGGACATCACATTAAAATGTGTATGTATTAAATCATATTTTCCAAGCGAAGCATTTTTGTAGCAATCAGACAAAAGTGCCCATTGCTCATATTTTTTTTGATCAGTTTTTTTATCACCTTCCGCTTTAAAATCACAAGTTATCAAATTTGCTTCAGTTTTTGATTTTGGTGAAGCATACAAATCAACACTGTGTCCCAAATCCACAAGGCCAGAGGAAAGCCAAGCAACATGTGAATATATCGCCTTGTTTTGATTTTTTTCAACAGGATAGTAAGAAGCTGTAACTTGTGCTATTCTCATAAGTTTTTATTTTTTATTTAGAATATTTTTTAAATAATTTTAGATATTGCGGGAAAACTTTCTGTGGTATATGTTTTTTCTTTAAATAATTGAAAAATTTTGTGTACGATTTTATCTTTTTTTCTTTATTCAAAAGAATTCTTTCTATTATATCAATTTTTTTTGAATCTGACGAATTTAATTTGAAAGTATGACAATGCAAACCAAATTGACCATATAAATCATACCAACCAACCTTTTCAGAGATCAAAACCGGAACACCTGCACAAAAAGATTCAGCTACTACCGTTGGTGAAACATCAAACCTTGATGGTAAAAAAATTAAATCCATTTTTTTGTAAAATTTATTTTTTAAATCAGAATTTTTCATGGGAGAAATTATGTTTATGTGTTTTTTATATTTTTCTTTAAAATCAAAATTTTTATTATTTTCAGGAATTTTCGTAACAACATTGATTTGCCAATTTTTTGGTTTTAGTGGAGATAAAGCCAGCCCCAAAATTGCTTCGTGATTTTTTATATTATCCCACCTTGCCACAGAGCCAATATTGATTATATTATTTGCCGTACCTTTATGATTTGAATTATTTAGTTTAAAAAAATGATTTTTATTTATAGAAATTGGTAAAGAAATAATAGAAGATTGAGTTTTTATTTTTTCTATAGTTTCTTTTGATTTATAATTTTTTTCAAATTCTCTTCTGCTAAAATCATTTAGAAAAATATGGTGATTAGAAAACCTTATCAAGTCTCTTTCCATAGAAAAGAAAATATTCATTATTGATTTAGAAAAAAAATATTTTGAAGCCAAAATTTCTTGTTTCCAAATACCTGCATGTTGAACTATGACAGGAATGTTATTTTTATAAGCCGAATACAACAGAATCCAATTTGCCAGATTAAATCCATTCAAAAAGACAATGTCCGGTTTTTCTTTTTGAATATAATCAGATAACAATTTTATTGTTGGAGATAGCAATGATAAAAATTCTTTTTTTGAAATTTCTTTTTGATAATTTTCAGAAATTTTTTGTTTATCATAAATTATTTCTATATATTTTTTTGTACGACTATTTAAAATATTTATTTTTGATTCTTCTCCCAAATTGCCGTGAGAAAAAATAATTGGCATCAAGATAAAATCTTTTTGTTTTGAAAAAAAATTATTAAAATATCTTGAAAAAGTTGCCGGTCCATGAGAATAAGACATATTCTGATGTGTGTCATTATATAAAATTTTTATCTTTTTATTTTTTTTCATTTGTTTTTAATTCGATTTTTGTATTTTTCCAAATAAAATCTCTGTTCTTCTGAATAAATATTTTCTTTTTTGTGAATTTTTGAAGACATATTTGGATGAACCCTATAATAATATAAATAAGAATTTATCCTAGCCAATCTAAAATTTTCATTTGCCAACCTTAACCACATATCAAAATCCTGTGTTTTTCTACTTATATCCCAACCCCCCACTTTTTCAATACATTCTCTTTTAATTGTTACAGTGCCACCCGAAATAAAACATCTTTCAAAAAGTTTTTCAAAAACCAAATCAGAATCATTATGATCTAAATCATAAAATTTAATATTGTACTCCAGCAAATCCTTCCACAAACAATCGTTTTCATCTATAAAAATACTATAACCATAAGACCAGTCAATTTGAGAATTTTGACTCATAAAATCATAACGAAATTTTAGACTACTCATCGGAAACAAGTCATCATCATCTGCTGGAATAATATATTTTCCGACAGATTTTTTAAAGCCAATATTTAATGCATCTGCTGGACCAATATTTCTATCATTTTTTATATAAATTATTCTTGGATCTAATTTTGCAATTTCTTGCACTATTTTCTCTGTATCATCTGTTGAATTATTATCAACGATAATATGCTCATAATCAAAATCAACACCGACTAATTTTTGTTTTTGAATACTTTCTATGTTTTTTTTAAGAAAAAACGATCTATTATGTGTTGGGGTTATTATTGAAAAAAATTTATTCATAAAAATTTTAAAAACAATATTTTAAATTTTAATTGTTAGAATTTTCTGTTTCTTCATCATAAAAAGATTCGAGTTCATCTTCTTGTTCAGAAAATTCTTTTATAACATCGTTTAGTTGTTGATCTATTTCTAATTCAAAATCTTCTAATTCCTTTTTTATTTCTTGTTTTTCTTCAGGGGTCTTTGGTTTAAAATTTTTCATAATTCCAACCGCATCAGCTAATAAGATATCGTTTTGATCTAAAATTTTATCAATCTTATCTAATTCTTCATTTATATTAATTTGTTTTGAATTATTTGTCATTTTTGTATAAATATAAAATTATTTTTTATCATTTGATAATTTTATAATTGACTCAAGATCTTTACTGTATTTATTCAAATTTGAAACAGTTTGTTTGATAATTTTTTTAAAATAATCAGGATTAACATCTGAGCTGTTTGTATATTTCAAAAGTTCATCAATCAGGCTCGTCGTGTCTGATAATGCAGACCAATTTTTAAATTTATCAGACAAGTCTTTTTTCATATTATTTAGTCTTCTGATTATGTCTTTTGGATTTTGAGATTCTTCTGTTTTTATCATTTTTTGCAATCCAGAAATAATTTGTTTTATCATTTCTATTTTTTCTTGCAATTCGGGAATTTTATTTTTTGCTTTTTCTAACATTTTTTCCGTCGCATCTTTATTATTCAAATCAGAATCAAAAGCACCTTCAGGAATAGTTTCGGGTTTATCTTTAAAATTATCGACAGAATTATCAGATTCACCAGTATTCGATACGGATTCTTTTGATGACTCTACCTTTGTTACCTTTTCAACATCAACATCTTTATTTTCTTCTGATTTTGTCTCTTTCGTATTATCAAAATTATTTTCGGAAGACAAAAGTTTTGGTCTAAAAAATTCATAATCCTCAATAGTTCTGTTCATAAAATGCATGTCACCCTTAAGATCAAAATATGTTACTGCCAAATCATTTTTGACCCATTGCTGTCTAGCGATTCTCTTCTTTTGCGATCTAATTCTTAATTTCAATTTTATTTTATCAGAAAAAGAAAGTAATTCAGAATGAGATAAAGTAGTTTGAATTTGGTTAATAACATTTTCCATTTCTTTTATGTTGTCTTCAACCTGTTTAAATTTTTCCCTGACTTCTTCCATTTCTTTTAATCGATCATCATATTCGTATCTTTTTTTGAAAATAGAAATTCTCAAATCAATCTTGTCGGAATATTCTTGTCTCAAAGAATTTATTTTATTAAATCTATAATCATATCTGTCTTGAAAATATTGTTTTTTTTGATTCAAAAAATCAATTTGCCCTTCCTTTTCCCTGATCTTTCTTTCCATTTCCAAAATTCTTGTTGTTTTATTTTTATCAAGAATATTCAAAATATATTCATCTGAGATCTCAGATTTTGCCGAATCAAATTCTTTTTTTTCTTTTTCAAGATTAGACTTTAAAACACTTAATTCTGATTGCAATACACCACTTTGAACATCCACATTCTTTATTTTGTTCAAATTTCTTTTCAAAAAGAAATTTTCTTTCATGTCAGAAAACATAAATTTAATTTTTTCTGTAGTAGCCATTTTTAACATAAACAATGTTTCACTTCCAATTTTTATTGGCTTTTTTTCTGAATCTTTATTTAAATCTTCGGGATTGGAATTCTTTTCATTTTTTTCTTGTTTATCTTCTTCTCGCTTATTTTCTTCTGTATTATTTTGTTCTTTGTCAGTTTTTTCTTGCTCAGACTCTTTTTCTGAAGAAAATTCTTCTTTTTTATCATCAATATCTTCTGGTTTTTTAGAAAGACCAAGTTTGCTTTCGTCAAACTCTATTCTTCCCATACCAAAATCATCTGTTTTTTTTGACAAATTATCCTTGTTTTTGTTTGATTTTTTTTTAGTTTCTTTTGGATTCTCTTTTGTTAATGGTTCTTTTTCAGGCAATACTTCTTCAGAAATCTCTGAGACAGTTTTTTTTGATTCTTCTTTGGATTGAGATTCTCTTTTTTTCTGAATATCTTCTCTTAATTTTTGCTGTTTTTCTGCAAAATTTTTATTTTTAGAAAGTCGAGCCAAGCCAATCTCGTCATCAAGGATTATTCGATCTTTTTCTTCTCTACTTTTTGACTGTAATTTAAAACCTTCCATATTTTTAGATTATATCACATTTTTTTGAGTTTTTTGATATCTTTGCAATATTTGATCTTCTATCATCTTTCTATCTTGGCCATATTTCAAATAAGACAATTTTTTCAAAGAATCAACTTGATCTATATTTCCAGCTTCAGGTGGCGGAACCCTAACATTAAATGAATCAATTGGAACACCTTTTGATAACATTTTTAAATAACAATTAAAATTGTCTATATTCATAATGTCTTTTGCTGTAAAAACTGGTGTTAATTGTTTTTCCAAAAATTCAGCATCTTCTGATCCAACACGATAAACTGCCATGGAGCCGACATTACCAAAAACAGAATCTCTAATTCCCTCATTTAATTGTGCGATAAATTGATGAGCAATATTTAGAGATAGTTTATATTTTCTAGCTTCAGACAAAATTGTAGAAATAGAATCTGTTGTAATATTTTGAAATTCGTCAATATACAAATAAAAAGGTGGGTAATTTTTTGTTTTTGAATCAGATCTAGAAAGTGCTGCCATCAGAATTTTTCCAACCAAAATCAATCCTATCAAACTTGAGTTTATATCACCCAAACTTCCCTTGGAAAGATTAACCAAAAGAATTTTTTTGTTGTCCATTATGTCTCTAAAATTAAAACTAGATTTTTCTTGAGCAATAACTGGTCGCATAATATCGTTAGCCAAGAAAACATCAAATTTGCTTGTGATATATGGTACAATGTTTTCTAAAGATGCTTCTCCTCCAGCTTTGGTGGCAATTTCTCTCCAAAATTGAATTACGATTGGATTTTTACAACGACTCAATTTTAATTCTCTAAAATTTTTATCTGCCAAAACCCTTGAAACATCAAGAAGTGTTGAACCGGTTTCAGGATCATCAATAACAAGCATGGTTGCATTTCTAAAATATTGCTCGAACATTGGACCCATAGATTCCGGATTGGCATCTCCGTATAATTTTTGAAATATACTAAACAGTTCATTGACCACAAAAGTTTTTTGTTCTGGTTTTTGCCTATCATACTCCAACATATTCAAGGCCATTACTCTATCTGGATAACTTGGATCAAAATAAATAACATCCTCATATCTTTCTTTTGGAACATTTGCCAAAATATCCTGAATATCAGAACCGTGCGGATCAATCATACAAACCCCGTCACCATTTTTGATATCTTGAATAATCATATTTTTTAAAATAGTTGTTTTTCCAGTACCAGTTTGTCCAATAATATAAAAATGTCTAAGTCTATCCTCTTTTGAAAAATAAATTGGAGTTTCTGTATTTCTGTGTTTATTAAAGCCAAGATAAATACCTTCTCTAGAAACAGTTATAGGAGCAGAAGCGGTTTTCATTTTGTTAGTTTTTAATTCTGGACTAACCGAAGATCCACTTGAAGGAAAATGCATAATTGTAGAAACCTCTCTAATGTTTAGGGGTACATCATAATCAGAATCAAATTCTCTGAAAGAAAATTCTCTGAAAAAATTTCTTTTCTTTCTACCATCAACTTCTTCAAACTTGAATTTGTTTCCGGTTGTATTTTCAAATTGATTAAATGCCGATTCAATGTCGTTTAAAATAGCATTAGCTCTAATTTCATTTTCTGCAGAAGCTACAATTCTAATATTTGTAGAAACAATTGGAAAAGAGATTTTTTTATTTATATTTTCGACTAATTTTTGATCTTCTGGTCCACTGGAATTTTTATCTTTCTTTTCTGGTAAACTCAAAATAGTTGTTATTTTTGTGGCTAATTTACTTGAAAATGTATTTCTTGTATGAAATTCTTCAGCAGATTTTGCACCCTTATTAACTTTTTTAAGTCCTTTATTGTAATTTTTCAAATAAAAATCCCCTACCGGCTTGAATATAAGTTGAATACATGCTGCCTCTTTTGTCTCATCAAGTTTTGAAAAAACATTTAACAAAACTCCCATTGGATCAATATTAAAATTTTCATGATCACGAATTACTTTTACAGGAACTTCTGATTGCAATACATTTGCACCAACAGAAAAACCTCCAGCATTAAAAACATTAAAATCATCTTTTTGTTCTGTGATTGTGGCATTTGGAAAAACAGAAACAAGTTGTTTTTCTAACAATTCTGTTTTGTTTTCTGGGATGGAAATATAAAATATAAATTCGCGACTTCCAATAGAGTTAGCGATTTCAATACTTAGATATTCAGACTTTTTTGAATCGGTGACAGACATCATTCCAAAATAAAACTGTTCCATTATTTCAAAAAACTTTTTGACATCACCAGAATCATCTGAATTGTTGCGATCATATGATAATGCCACCTCAAACAATGTTCTTCTAAGATTTTTTTCAAGCGGAGTTTCTTTTTGTAAACCAGTCAAATCATAGCCCTCTTTTAAATATTGAACCAAAAATCTATGAAAATCATCAGTCAAATGTGGATCGTCTAGCTTTAGGACAATGCTTAAAGCATTTATAATTCCTTTTTCATAAACAATAGAAATTAACTCGCCCATTTTTGCATCATGCTCTTCTGGTTTTAATTTTAGAACAATTTCATTTCTAAAAGTTTCTGGTATAACTGCACCTTTTTGCAAAACTTCTTCTGGAGAATTTTGCCCATAAGATTCAACGGTATTTTTTATACCATCTTCAATATCACTTTCACCACCTTCAAGTATCTTTTCTTTTTTAGAAATATATTCTTTTAGATAAGATAATTCCTCTTGCGGTGAAGAAAACTTTTTTTCAAAATTAAATTTTTCCATTTTTATTTTAAAATCACAAAACAGTCTTTTCGATTCTCAATATTATATCACACAAAAAAGAATTTAAAAAAATATTATACAAAACAATTAATCCTTCTGTTTTGGTCTCCAAAAGATTTTTTCCAAAATTCCATTACCTTTTTCCGATAAGACATTTTTGGCATATTTTTTACCCAAAGACTCACATTTATTCAAAATTTTCTGATTTTCAAATGTTCTAACATCACCACTATAATATGTTCCAAAAACCTTAGCACCAAAATACAAAAATACACCTCTCAACCAAAAAGCTGGAAAAGCAAAAAATAAAACCTTTTGAGCAAACTTTGAAATTCCTCCAGAAACCAAAAAGAACATTGAAATATTGCCAAGCAAACCAATTGGTTGCCCCCAAAAATCCCTTTTTGATAAATCAACTGAAATAAAACGAATTCTGTCAACAAAATTTTTTAATTGTGCTGGTACAGAAAAATTATAAGTTGGTGTAGCAATTATCAGACCATCAGCATTTTTTATTTTTTCTGCCAATTCTGCAAATTCTTTTTCATTTTTTGTTGGTCCGTGAGAATTTTCATATTTGTACATTTCTATATAAATATCATTCAAATATATTTTCTCAATTTGAATTTTGTTATTTACATCAAAAACAGATATGCCCCTCAAGAAAAAATCAAGCATATAATCAGAATTTCTACCTTTTGACGGAGAACATGCCAAAGCAATTATTTTTTTATTTTTTTGCTCAATCATTACAAAACTATACAACAAAAAAGATTTTACACAAAATCAAAAAAATTAAATTATAAAAATTTGCATAATATAAAACATATTTGATAAAATTATATAGTGCCAAAAAGCACATTTATTAAACTAGTTTAAATTTAAATAAAATGAGCGATGACGACAATTTCTCACCATCAGATCTTTCAGAAGAAGGAATAGAAATAGAAAGCGATGGTGAAAGCGAGGAAGAGCTAGAATCTTTTGAAGATGAAGATTCTGAAGAATAAATAAAGTCGTTTGTATTAACAAGACCAGCCAAATTGCTGGTCTTGTTGCATTTTGTCTATAATTATGGTAAATTTTTACCCACAGTTGCCGATGGCAACGATTTTAGCAAAAATATTGACAAGTCAAAATAAAACCAAAATAAATAGGCAAATTCGGGCAAAAGAATTGCGAGTAATAGGCCAAGACGGAGAAAATCTTGGTGTAATAAGTTTGGAAGAAGCAATAAAAAATGCCCAGTCTGCAGGATTAGATTTGATAGAAATTTCACCAAATTCAGTTCCGCCCATTGCAAAAATAGCTGATTACGGTAAGTTTTTGTATGAACAAAATAAAAAACAAAAACAAGCCAAAGCAAAAAGTCATACAACAGAAGTAAAAACAATACAGGTAAAACTTGGAACAGACGAAAATGACTTAGCAATAAAGGCAAGAAAAGTTTCCGAATGGTTAAGCGAAGGAAATAGAGTAAAAATAGACCTTTTCCTGCCGGGTAGAACAAAATTCATGGAAGAAAATTTTCTAAAAGATAGAATAAATAGAATATTAAAACTTATCTCTGTTGACTACAAAATAGCCATTCCCATAAAAAAAGATCCAAAAGGTCTATCAACGATTATTGAAAAAAAATGAAAACAAATAAATCATATACAAAAAGATTGAAAGTGACCAAAAAAGGCAAAGTCTTGGCTAGAAGACCGGGTCAAAATCACTTCAATGCAAAAGAAAGGAGAGAAGATCAGTTAAAGAAAAAAACTGAAAAAGTATTTTTTATTACCAACAAACAAAAAGCAAGATTTTTACCTAACAAATAAAATATGACAAGAGTAAAAAGAGGAACAACCGCAAATAAAAGAAGAAGAAATGTCTTAGCACAGGTAAAAGGTTATCGCTTTGGCAGAAAAAACAAAGAAAGAATGGCATATACAGCTATTAGAAAAGCTGGTCAAAATGCATACCGACACAGAAAAATGAAAAAGCGAACATTTAGACAATTATGGAGTACAAAAATCAATGCCGGTGTTAGACCTTTGGGTATATCATACAGCAAATTTATAGATAGTCTTAAAAAGAATAAAATAGAAATTGACAGAAAAATCTTGTCAGAAATAGCTGAGAAAAATCCACAAATTTTTGCTAAAATCGTAGAAAAAATCTCATCTCAAAAGACTAAATAATAAAACTATCACCTTCTCTTGGATGAATCGCATCCACATCCAAATTATCCCTTAATTTTTGAGCCAAAAACATGGCTGATTTTGGTTCGCCCATAACAACAAAAACTTTTTTCACTCTTTTTGCAGTATTTGAAACAAAATCGACAAGATTATCAGAATCTTTATGAGAAGAATATCCTGATACTGTGTATATTTGGGCTTTTATTGGCACAATTTGATTTTCAATTTTAACCTGTCCAATACCCTCTTCTATGGCTCGACCAATAGAACCAGGGACTTGATATCCAATAAATAAAATTGCATTTTTTGGATCTGGTAAATATTCTTTTTCATGATATAAAATTCTACCACCAGTACTCATACCAGAACTAGCAATGATTATTTTTGGACCGGGAGTTTTTCGAATTAATTGCGATTCTTCTTTTGTGTAAGTTTTTGTCAATTTTGGAAAATCAAAAATATCATCTCCTGACATAATTCTAGCTTGAACTTTTTCATTAAAATTTTTGTATTGTTTTTGGTATATTTCGGTCAATCTAATTCCCAATGGAGAATCAAAAAAAACCGGAACAGAGGTTATTTGTTTTCCCTCGACAAGATCATTCATTTCATGCAAAATTACTTGTGTTTTTTCCAAAGAAAAAACCGGAATCAAAAGTGTGCCCTTTCTATCAATTATTTTTTGCAAAATTTCTTTTAATTTTTCTTTTCTTTGTTCTTTTTGATCGTGATTTCTATCGCCATAAACACTCTCCATTATCAAATAATCAGCATCTTCTATTTCTTCTGTGTTTCTAATTAAAGGGGTTGGTGTATTACCCAAATCTCCGGTAAAAACTATGTTTTTGGCAGTATCTTTGTGTCTAACAGTGATCATGGCAGAGCCCAGAATATGCCCAGCATCTCTAAAAGAAACAGAAAAATCCTCATTCAAATCAAAAACTTGATGATAATCATATGTTTGCCAAATAGACAAAGCTCCGTCAACATGTTTTTTTTCATAAAGTGGTTCAGCATCGTGTTTTTTTGCTTCATTATTTAGGATAGACAAGGCATCATCAAACATTAATTCAGCAATTTCTTTTGTTTGTTTGGTAGAAAAAATTTGACCACTAAAACCATCTTTTATTAATTTTGGTATTCTGCCAATATGATCTGTATGAGCATGTGTGACCAACAAAAAATCAACTTCTCTGGGATCATAAGAAAAAGGTTTTCTGTTTGGATCATTTTTAAAATCAAAACCAATCCCCTGTGTTAGACCACAATCGATTAATATTTTTGTCTTGTCATCTTCAAGTAAAAAATTTGCTCCAGTTACAGATTCTGTACCACTGTAAAAAGTTAATTTTAATTGATTTTTGTTTTTTCTAAATTCTTTTTGCATTTAAAAAATTAATCTTTATAAAAATTAGTTTTTAATAAACCATAATAATATGCAGCTATTGCCCCAATAACATCCATTATTATGTCCAAAATTGTATCGCCCATATCCAAATCAACATCCGTAAAACCAACAAAAATTTCCCACAATTCCCACGATAAACCAATAATTAATGTGAAGCCAACTACCGTAAAAAAAATCACCAAACTATTATCTTTTGGATAATTAATCTTTTCAGAAGTAAAAAAAATCCAAAAAGCTATGAGACCCATTAATAATCCACCCAAAAAATGCATCATTATATCAAACCAGTCTACAGACCAGTAAAATGAATATATAGTAGCCACATAATGCAAGACGGCAACAATAATCGAAAGCGAAAATATTTCTTTGAATAAGGTTTTGTGATGTATCATTTTTATAATTGGAATTATAACAGAAAACACCAATTAAATAAATTAATTGGTGTTTTCAATCGGATCGCGCAATGAGACCCTAGCTAAAAGCAAGTGGGTGCTCTCAATTGTATACCAAGGTAAACAATAATTCGAACTCCCTTAGGATCTTATAATCTAGAAGTCATTGCGTGATCCTACTTTGATTATAACAATCAAAAATTATAAGTCAAAATTATTCCAAAATACCATCCAAATTAACATCATATAATATTTGTTCTTGAACTAATCTATAATTTATAATTTCTTCTGATTTAAACCACAAATCAACCTCTTTTTTGGCCTCTTCCACAGAACTTGAAGCATGTAAAACATTTCTAATTGATCTTCCATCTATATCAGATAATTCATAAGAATCTATAACATAATCACCCCTGATTGTTCCAACATCAGAAGAAAGCGGTTCTGTGCTACCAACTAATTTTCGAACAATTGAAACCGCATGAGCTCCCTGCCAAACCATAGAGACAACCGGTCCAGAAGTCATGTAATTTATCAAATTCTCCAAAATTCTTTCACCATTTTCTATTGCATTTTGCGAAGGTGGTATTTTTCCTTTTTTATTATATGAATCAATAGTTTTTTGACCAACTTTCTCCAACCAATTATCTTCCAATAAATAATGTTTTCTAATTTTTTCTTCTTTTGGTACAGAAAATTTTAGAGCCACCAATTTTAAACCAGTTCTCTCTATTCTTTTTATAACTTCACCAATCAAGCTTCTTTGAATTCCGTCTGGCTTGATAACAACCAAAGTCCTTTCTTTTTGAATTTCCATTTTTATAAAATTTAATTAAGAATTAATTAAAAAATTATAACACAAAAAAATTATTTATTATTATAATTTAGTCAAAATAATTGGACCGTCTTCTGTAATAGCAATAGTGTGCTCAAATTGTGTTGCAATAGAGCCATCTTTTGTCTTGTATGTATGACCATCTTTTGCCACAATAATTTCTGGACCACCATTAGTAAACATTGGTTCTATTGCAATAACAAGACCATTTTCCATTTTTTCTCTTTTACCAAAATCGGCAGTATTTGGAACATAAGGATCTTCATGAACGGCATATCCAACACCGTGTCCAGTCAAATCATTGACAATTGTAAATCCAGAATCATTTGCCACATTTTCAATAGCAAGACCAATGTCACCGATATGATTTCCAATTTTACATTGTTTTATTCCAGCATTTAAAGCTTCTTTTGTTCTATTAATCATTTCTTTTATTTCTTTTGGGACATCCCCAACGGCAATAGTTATAGCACTATCTGTAAAAAGTCCATCTGAAATTATTCCGCAATCTATTTTTACAACATCACCATTTTTAATTTGTTTATCAAAACTCGGTATACCATGAACTATTTCATCATTTATTGAGACACAGAGACTTGCCGGAAAAGGAGTTTTTGCTCCAGATGGTCTATAGTTTTTAAAAGAAGATTTTGCCCCCAGATCTTTGATCATTTTTTCAACAAAAATATTCAATTCATGAGCAGAAATTCCTGGTTTAACCATTTTGGCGGTTTCATTCAAAATTGTTGCGAGTTTTTTTCCACCAATTTTTAATTTTTCTATTTCTGTTTTATTTTTTAGTTTTATCATTATATTTCCAAACCAATCAAAATATCTTTGTTAACATCTTCGATTGATTGTTCACCGTTTATTTCAATAAATTCATGAACCCTGTGAGATCTGTAATAATCCAAAACCGGAACAACATCAGAATCAAACCAGTCAAGTCTTGCCAAAATATCAGACATTTCTTTGTCATCATTTCTACCACGATTCTTCATTTTTTCAATCGACCAATTTCTGGAAACATTCAAATACACTATTTTTACCTTTTTTCTATCAAAAAAATCAAAAACTGATTCAAGAATTTTTGCTTCACTTAATCTGCGAGGTGTTCCATCAATAAAAAGATGTTGATTTGGTCCAAATTTTCTAACAATTTCTCCTGTCCAAGCCCAAACGGATAAAAATTCTGGTTGTAACCCACCACGATCATTTACCTCTTTTGCTAAATTTGAAGAATATGTACCATCTTTAATAAAATTTCTAAAACTTTCACCGGCTTCTAGATGAAAAATTGGTCTTTGATCTACACTTTTGACATAAGAAGATACTTTTTCTATTTGTGTTCCTTTACCACTTCCAGATCTTCCTATAAAAATAACAGTTAGTAATTCCATAATTTAAATTATATCATAAAAAATAAACAACCGTATAAATATTTATATACAGTTGTTTATTTTAATTTTTAAAATTCAATGCCTTGTCCTGGCGACTAGCTACTCTCCCTTTTAAAGTACCATCGCCGCTACGGTGCTTGACTTCCGTGTTCGGAATGAGAACGGGTATTTCCACCGCGCCAAATCACCAGAACAAGAAATTGAATTCTCTCAATTTCACAATTATTTTTTGATAATTGCATATACAATCGAGAAATTGTATTTCCACAGAAAATAATTATGTAAACAAAATTATTTTTGTGATTTTTAAATTTCCTAATGAGATCGATTAATTAGTACACCTCGGCTAAACACATCACTGTGCGTACACCTGGTGCCTATCAACGTAGTAATCTCCTACGGATCTCAAACGATTCCTAATCTTGGGGTTAGTTTCATGCTTAGATGCTTTCAGCATTTATCTAGACCCGACTTAGCTACCCAGCAATGCTCTTGGCAGAACAGCTGGCACACCAGAGGTCAGTTCATCTCGGTCCTCTCGTACTAGAGACAAATCCCCTCAAGAATCCACGCCTACAGCAGATAGAGAACCAACCTGTCTCACGCATGCCAATCATTAGTTGCCTAATGCATCGGACTATATTTTACTTTTTCAAAAATTATTTTGCCAAATTTTTGAAAAAATTGTCGATTATTAGTCTCTACGGGATTTTAAAATTAAATTTTATATTCCCTCGGAATTGTCATTGTGTTGTTTTTACTTCACAAAGATTTTCCCGATATTAATCGATTTTTTCTTTTTGTTTAAATTTTAAAATAAACAAAAGACCGCCGTGAATGTTGATTTTCTACAAACTTTTACTCAAAGTTTTTTAGACAAGAAAGACCTTTAACATAATTTAAATTTCTACACTGATGTCATTTAATTGGTTTGATAACTCGCCTCTAGGATTCAGATTGGTTCATGAGTCGATTTATTCATTTTTTTGTGATTTAATCACATATAAAATGTTTCAACTCATGAACGGTCTGAACCCAGCTCACGTAACTTTTTAATTGGCGAACAGCCAAACCCTTGGGACCTTCTCCAGCCCCAGGATAAGTTGAGCCGACATCGAGGTGCCGAACACTACCGTCGATATGAACTCTTAGGTAGTACCAGCCTGTTATCCCCAGGGTAACTTTTATCCGTTAATCTTCGGCCGCTTCTAACGCGTACCGTCGGTTCACTATGTTCTGCTTTCGCACCTGCTCGTCATGCACGACTTGCAGTCAAGCTAGCTTGTGCCATTACACTATCGGCACGGTTTCCATCCGCGCCTAGCTAACCTTAATAAACTCCTCCGTTACTCTTTAGGAGGATAGCGCCCCACTAAAACTACCTACCAGACACTGTTCCAAATCGTTTTTTCCGATCTGGTTAGATTGTACATTTTTACAGAACGGTATTTCACTGACGACTCCACATCCCCCGAAAGGAATGTCTCAAAGTCTCCCGTCTATGCTACGCAGTAAAAAAGTACAGCCAATGCCAAGCTATAGTAAAGCTCCTGGGGTCTTTCTGTCTTGCTGCAGGAAGGCGGCATCTTCACCGCCATTGTATTTTCACCGAGCAAGTCCTCGAGACAGTTCCCCAGTCATTACACCATTCGTGCGCGTCTGAACTTACCAGACAAGGAATTTCGCTACCTTAGGACCGTTATAGTTACGGCCGACATTCACCGGGGCTTATATCAGTCAGCACCAAACATTTTGATCACGATTTTTCATGAGCAAAATGTTTGGCACCGCCGATATTTGACCTTCCGGCATTGGTCAGGTGTCACCCCCTATACATCATCTTACGACTTCGCAGGGAGCTGTGTTTTTGGTAAACAGTTGCCAGGGATTCTTTAGCTGCGGCCCACATAAAGTGGGCAGGCCTTATTGCGAACTTACGGCCGCTTTTTTGCCGAGTTCCTTGAGGACCTCTAACTCGTTCGCCTTAGTCTTCTCGACTAAACTACCTGTGTCGGTTTACGGTACGGTTTGATTCTGGTTATGCTTAGAAGTTTTTCTGGGAAGCTTTTTTTGTTAAATTTCTCTTGGCGAACCAAAAGATTTCAATATCAAATCGGTCTTGTGTCTTCCGGATTTTCCTAGAAAACGACCTCTTGATCTTGACCCAAATCCAATAATGGGCAAAACATAATAAACTCCGTCACTCCATCGCACCAGAACCAAGTTATGGAATATTAACCATATGTCCATCAGGTCCGACTTTCGTCATCCCCTTAGGACCGACTAACCCTTCGCTGATTGTCATTGCAAAGGAAACCTTGGTTTTTCGGCGTGCAGGGTTTTCACCTGCATTGTGGTTACTCGTGCCAACATTCTTACTTCGTAACGCTCCACCATGGGTTACCCCTTTGGCTTCGGCGCGGATACGAACACTCTCCTACCGCTTATGAATTTCATTGAAGATCCAATCTAAAAAGATTGGATTGTGATGGGGGCAGGATTTAAACCTGCGACCTATATGTTTTATGTTTTCGTTTTTCTTCCAGGTTTACCGAACTACTTGCTACTCGTTACACACGAACGAAAAATATAAAACATATCGCTCTATCAACTGAGCTACCCCATCACAAAAATTTAAAGAACAAAATTGGTCCCTGATTTAGTGCACACTGACAAGAATGTCGGTCCTTAACGGAACAAGTCCGAGGAGACACATTTTGCATTATTTTTACGGAGGACGACTTTGCCCAGACATGGCGGGAAGAAAGCAAAGCCATTAATAAAAATAATGCAATATCTTGTAAGATTATGCACAAATCAGGGAAAATATTTGAGGAATAAAAAATCCTCAATGAAATTCACAAGCCCCGAGCTTCGGTACTATACTTAGCCCCGATCATCTGCGGCGCAAAATCTCTTGACGAGTGAGCTGTTACGCTATCTTTAAATGATGGCTGCTTCTAAGCCAACATCCTCGTTGTAAAAGAAATTTCACCACCTTAAGTGCACTTAGTATAGATTTAGGGACCTTAGCTGCGGATCTGGACTGTTTTCCTTTTGACCGACGAACCTTAGCGCCCGTAGTCTGACTGTTGAATTGTAACTCTGAGTATTCGGAGTTTGATAGGCGAGGTGATATTTCTACCAATCCTAACCTTCCAGTGCTCTACCCCCCAGAGGAAAACTCAACGCTATACCTAAATATATTTCGGAGAGAACCAGCTATTTCCAAGTTCGATTAGCTTTTCACTACGACCCACAAGTCATCCGAGCGAGTTGAACAACGCACCGGTTCGGGCCTCCTCTTGTATTTCTACAAGATTCACCCTGCTCATGGGTAGATCACTTGGTTTCGGGTCTGATACATTTTACATTTTTTCGCGCTATTCACACTCGGTTTCCCTAAAGCTCCATCCCTACGGACTTAGCTTGCAAAACGCATCAACTCGTTGGCTCATTCTTCAATAGGCACGCCGTCGAGGTAACAAGTACCTCTTCGACTCCTTGTAGACATATGGTTTCAGTTCTATTTCACCACCCTTATAGGGTTACTTTTCACCTTTCCCTCACGGTACTAGTTCACTATCGGTCTTTGAAAGTATTTAGCCTTGCCGGTTAGTCCCGGCAGATTCACCCGAGCTATTCATGTCTCGAGATACTCAAGAATTTTGACAAAAGAGACAATTTATTTTTGTTTACAGGACTATCACCTTCTGCGGTGTTTCTTTCCAGAAACTTCAACTAATAAATCGTTTTGTAACTCTTCCAGTGCAAGCACTACATCAAAATCTTACAACCCCATACCACCCATCATCCGAAGATGACTTTTGTGATAGGTTTGGGCTACTTCCTTTTCGCTCGCCGCTACTAAGGAAATGTTTCTTTACTAATGTAAAGATTGTTTTCTTTTCCTCTAGGTACTGAGATGTTTCACTTCCCTAGGTATACTCTTCTTGGTCAAGCCAAGAAGTATCACATAAAATGTGATGGGTTTCCCCATTCGGAGATCTCCGGATCGAAGGTTGCTAGGCACCTCCCCGAAGCTTATCGCAGCCATGCTACGTCCTTCATCGCCTTTCAAAGCCAAGGCATCCACCATACGCCCTTAGATTCCCATTAGGAAATCTAAAAACCACTTAACTTTATCTACAGTTATTTTTGTGAAAATACAATTTCCTGATTGTATTTTGATATTGATTTGTCAAATTACATTCATTCAGAATTTTCTCTTTCCGTACCCAGAATTTTAGTCAATTTTTTGGCTACAATTCTTGGTAAAGAAAACCGCTTCTTTATTTATCTGAAGCGGTCTTTGTGAAGACAAAACAAAACATCACTCACATTGACCGTTTCAAATAATTTATGTTTCCCATACAGTGTTGGCTATTATACTCTTTTGAAAAAATAAGTCAATAGTTTTATATACATTTTTCTTTAAAATGTGGAGAAGTTGTGGAAAGTGTTTTTGAAAACAAAAACCGCCCTTATTTTGAGCGGTTTTTGGAGACCTAAAGTTTTTTGATTTTAATCAAAAAAATAAATATTTTTAGTTATTTTTTGTTTGATTATTCTTTGTCAGACATTTCTTTACGAACTTTATCAAGAAAGCTGGCAGCAGCATCTCTTCCTCCCAAACCAAATGATAGTCCGAAAGCGATTGATAGAGCCACTACAACACCCGTAAATAATGTTTGAATAAAGATAGCGCCGATTCCAAGTTGGAATAATGCTGCCAAAACAGCAAAAATCCAAATTGCCCATTTTGTAATTGAGCCCAAGAAATTTGCAGATTGCAGATCAGCAGCTTTTGCTGAAGCAACAACGAATTTTCTTAGAGCTTCTGCTATTACAACAGCAATCAAAAGAATTAATACTGCAGCGATAACTTCTGGAATATAAGATACAACAACTTCTCTTAGGAATGATGTTACTTCTCTTAGTTTTAGAATATCAAAAGCAGTTATCAAAAATACAACGATTGTAAACCACTTTACCAATTCACCCAAAAATTTTCCGGAATTCAATTCGAATCCAGCTTTTTGTAATAATTCATTCAAACCTGCTGAACTTAGTGCTTTGTCTAATTTTATAGATCTAACTAATTGATAGATAAATTTTGATAGAACAAGACCAAGTAACCAACCAAATATTACAACCACAATAGCGACTATAAGATTTGGCAAAACTCCAATAACTCCAGTTAGGACTTCATTAAAAGATTTTTCTAATGCTTCAGCCCAAACTGTCAGATTATTTTCTCTTGGCATAATTTATAATATAAAAGTTATTAATAACACGACACCTAAAATGTCGTGCTTATATTATAGCACATTTATATGCCTATTTTGTCCACAAGTATTTGATGTGGATAATCAAAAACATTTTTCATTAAATGATCGTATAATCCCAATCTGTATTTGAAATCTTGGCTAGAAAATACGGTATATCTAATTTCTTTACCAATATCGGCTTCAATTTGGGCTATGACATTTTTGACCATTCCCTCTCTGACATTATCCGCCACAATCAACAAATCAATTATACTTTCTTCTACTTGCAAAAAAATACCAGTTATTATGATGATTTTTAGATTACCGCATTTTGATAATTTTTTGACTATTTCGGTTTTTTGGGAAGGAATTGTGTTTATTAAAAGACTTTTTAGAGAGTTTAGGTAAGGAAAATTTTTGTTTAGGGAGAAGGTTTTGATTTTTTTTAGAATTGGACCTTTTTTGGTTTTGATTTCTCTTTTTGAATAAGTATTTTTGATGATTTTTATTTCTCTCAAAAAATCAAGCTCTTTTTGAATTGAATCTATTTTTATTCTAAGTTTTTTTGATATTTCTTCTTTGTCAAAATCAATATCAGAATTAAAAATAAAAAGTTTTATAATTTTTAGACGATTTTCACCACCAAACATTTTTTCTAGGATTTTTGAAGACATAAAATTATGAAAGATATAAAGAAATTAAAAAACTAACAGTTAAAATTAAAAAAAATATGAAAATGAATTTTAAAGATGTTTCATTAATCATGATTAGTGATTATAGCAAAGAAAATAGCAATTTCAAACAAAAAGGCGACACATTTTCACATGTCGCCTTTTCCTGCTTTCAAAGAGATACTCTCTCAAAAGCAAATGGTTTGCCAATCTCATATCGATGCCCGTCTTCAATGCTCAAAAAATGTTTTGAGCACCAAAAACTAGTTAATTGAATATTGAGATTTTGACTATCTTCGCCAACTGCATTTACTATCAAATAAAAGACAGTCGTGTTTCTCTCCGAAACAAAATAATACGAAGAGTCGTATACAGTCTGAGAAATGGGTATGGTCGAATAAATGTGACCAGAAACCGATGAAAGAATATTTGTGTTATATTCATCACCAACCAATTTGACAGAAAAATAAAAACCATCTTTCTTGCGATTCGAAACCTTGTTTGGAATGTAAAGCCCTGATCCAAACGAAGTTATTTCGAATGCCAAAAAATATATATTCTCCTGTGGAAGTTTTTGCAACTTCCAGTGCTCAATTTGAGACTGATCCAAATTCTGAAAATGTGTTTTTGTCACATTTTTGACCTCAACATACTGTTCGGTTGGATCAGAAACAAAAGTGGCACAACTGGTCGAAACAAGCATTACAATTCCGACAAAAACAAAACGAAGTATACTCATTTTAATCTCCTGTATATTGTGTGGTTTAAGGTACAAACTTTCAAATTACACATTATCAATTAAATAACCCAAAAGCAAATCAATGTGTGGCCACACTCTTTTTTGCAATTTATTGATAATTTAGATGTTCAAAAATATTTTTCCAGAGACAAAATCGCCACTTGGATAATATAAATCTATAAAATCTCGATATTCTAATTTTGTAGTTTTTTGACTTAAATATAAAACCCGATTTTTGCTAAGTATTGTATCTTTTGGAAAAACAAAATTTGCCCCATTGGTTTTTATAAAAAATTCACCAATATTTATTTCTTGATTTGTGTTATTTTTCAACATTAAATCCACAGTTTTTCCACTTTTTATAAAAGAAAACTCTATCTTTGGCTCAAAGACATAAACTTTTGTTCTGTCTATGGCATATGTTTTATCATATCCAGCATTTGCAATTACATTGTATTCCCCTTCTCTATCAAAATAATGTTCTGTTTTTTTACCAACAGAAGAATTTCCATCGCCAAAAGACCACAAAACTTTTATGCCGGAGGAATTTTCTTGATTGTGAAATAATTCAAATTCGACAGGAGTATTTATAAGAACATATCTTTCTCGACCTATATCTATTTCAAAATTTATTTTTGGCACAAATTTTGAGAGATTATTTTGTCCGGAATGAGTGGAATTATTTTGATTTGAGGAATTTTGTCCAGAAGAATTTTGGTTGTTATTTTCAGAGGAATTGGAATTGCCATCTCCGGAAGTGTTGTCGTTTGTTGCAATTGGAGAGTTTGTATTTGGCTGGTTGGGTGTCGGTTTTGCGGAAATTAATACACCTTGATAAATTTGTAATGAATTACCGTCACCTTTTGCACCCAAATCAGATGAGTAAGAAAGTCTATCTGTTTGATTGCCAGAAGCATCTATTATGGCAATTTCTTCACCTGTATTATTGAGCGAAAAAGCAGAATCAAAAATTAAACTATTTGTTAGATTTGGATGATCTATCAAAAATTTTGGTGGATTGTCAGCGATAATGGCAAAACTTTTTGATGAAATGAGTTTTCCACCGGAAAATTCTGTTATTTTGTGATTTACATTATTCTCAAAAAGTTTGTAGGTTGTGAGATCTATTGATTCTTCGGAATTATTAAAAACCTCAATCCATTCTCTGCCAGTATCAGTTCCCTCTGGGTCATACATTATTTCGGTAATCAAGACATTGGCAAACACATTTTGGGCCAAGATGGTGGAATTTGAAAAAAATAATATTGATAAAAATATTAATAAATAAAACCAAAAACCTTTGTTTTTTATTTTTGACATAGCAAAATAATAAAATAAGCATGGTAAAAAAACATTTAAAAAATAGTAAAGTCAAAGTTTATTTTAGAAATATTTTAATAAAATTTTGGAAAGATTTTATGGTGTTTTTGTATAGTTTTCTTAATGCAAAAAAATTTTGATGAGTGGAATGAGGTAAAGAAACATATAGAAGAAAATAATGAAATAAATAATAAATTCCCGTCCAGAAAAGAAGTATGGCATTGTAATCTTGGAAAAAACATTGGTTTCGAGGAAAATGGCACAAGTAAAGATTTTTCTAGACCGGTTTTAATAATAAAAAAATTCAACAACAAAATGTTTTGGGTTATTCCTCTTTCAACAAAACAAAAAAAACTAAATTTTTATTTTAATTTTACTGATCCAGATCAGAGAAGAGTTTCTGCAATACTTGCTCAATTAAGATTAATAAGTGTCAAAAGAATAAATAGGAGAATGTATAAATTGCCAGATGAAATTTACAAAAATATCATCAATCAAATAAAACTTCTTCTATAAAAATCGAAAGACCGGCGACATTGCCGGACTTTCTCGGAATCCTTTATGGATTACTTTGTACATATTAAATAATACCAAACCCCCACACAAAAAGTCAAACATTGTTGTGAATAAGATTTTAA
>CALLZK010000007.1 GCA_937858275.1 uncultured bacterium | reverse complement strand
CAATTGTTATTTCCATTAGTGTTTCCATTGGCTGATCCTTCGTTTTTGGATCCATTTCCATTACCGTTTCCGTTACCAGAATTATCATTTCCGTTTTCGACACCATTGCCATTACCCCAATTTTAATTTCCATTGGCATTTCCATTTCCTTATCCAGGATTGTTGTTTCCATTTCCAACACCATTTTAATTTCCTGGGTTGAGATTACCATTTGCATTACCATTTCCTGATCCGGAGTTAGCGTTACCATTGGCATTTCCATTAAGATCTCCTTTATTTTGGTTTCCATTTGCATTTCCGTTAGCATCACCATTATTGTTGTTTCCGTTCAAAACTCCATTGGCATTTCCTTGATTGGAGTTGCCATTACCGTTTCCATTAACTTTACCGGCATTTTCATTTCCGTTTTAAGAACCATTTTAATTTCCTTGATTTCCATTACCGTTAAGATTGCCATTTTCGTTGCCAAGATTGGAATTTCCGTTTTATTTACCATTGCTATCTCCATAGTTATCATTACCATTTTAATTGCCATTATCAGCACCTTAGTTAGCATTACCATTGGCGTTTCCATTTTAATCTCCTGGATTATTGTTTCCATTTTGGTTACCGTTGCCTTCTCCCCAGTTAGCATTTCCGTTGGCGATACCGTTTCCATTTCCAAGATTATCATTACCGTTCTTGTTTCCATTTCCAATAGCAGTATTGTCGTTTCCGTTGGCATTTCCATTGGCAGATCCTTCATTATTGTTTCCATTTCCATTACCATTGCTTTGTGCTGAATTATCATTTCCGTTTTCGTTTCCATTGCCATTACCCCAATTTCCACTTCCATTTTAGTTTCCATTGTTAGCAGCAGAATTAGCATTTCCATTATCATTACCATTTTCGTTACCAGAATTTCCATTTCCATTCTGGTTACCATTCAAATCAGCAGTGTTTCCATTTCCATTGCCGTTTCCATTTTGATCACCTAAGTTAACATTTCCATTTTAATTTCCATTTGAATATGCATCGTTAGCATTTCCATTTCCGTTTTCATTGCCAGATCCTTCGTTTGAGTTACCATTGGAGTTTCCATTTTAATCAGCAAGATTGGAGTTACCATTTCCATTTCCATTGCTATCTCC
>CALLZK010000006.1 GCA_937858275.1 uncultured bacterium | reverse complement strand
AATTTCAAAAGGTGAAGATTTGAAATCATTGTATAAAAATTTTATTAATTATTGTGAAGATCACCTAAATAAAGGAGGAAGACTGGGTGTTTATACTAGCGAGTTCAAGATATTAGAAAATCTTGTTTCTAATTCCAATTTTAAACTGGAAAGGGAAGTATGTATTGATTTAATAACAAACGAAGAACTGTATCTGCCAGTTAAAATAATGATATTTAGTTTGTAGATTAATTAAAAAAACCACACCCCATCATCAATATTTTTTAACCCCATCATTCTTTACCACAATCCATTTTTAAGGTATTCTTTAGACTTATGTCAAAAAACGACACCATATTAAGATTTGATGAAGTTTCTTTTTCATATGGATATAATAAACCCATTTTAGATGAGGTTGATTTTTCTATTCGTCGAGGTTCAAAAACGACTATTATGGGGCAAAACGGTGCTGGTAAAAGTACTATTTTTGGTTTAATAACCGGACATCACAAACCAGATTCTGGACAAGTTAGTTTTGTTAAGGGAATATCAATAGCCATTTCAAGACAAGTTATTCCAAGACATGAAATGAATTTGACTGTTAGAGAATTTTTTGAAAAATGTTTTAATGAAAAAATTTATGATATTGAGCCAAGAATAGAAAAAATTTTGGAAGTGGTTCATCTATCAGCACCACAAGATAGAATTGTAAAAACATTTTCTGGTGGGCAACAGGCCAGACTACTTTTGGCTTCGGCATTAATTCAAAATCCTGATTTGTTATTACTTGACGAACCAACAAATAATTTGGACAAAGAGGGTATAGAACACTTAACAGATTTTTTAAAAAATTATAAAAAGACTTGCATTGTAATTTCTCACGAGGCAGATTTTTTAAACTCATTCACAGACGGTGTTCTATATCTTGATGTCTTTACACACAAAGTTGAACAGTATGTTGGAAATTATTTTGATGTTGTCGAACAAATCAAATTAAGAATTGAAAAAGAAAACAGAAAAAATGCTCAATTATCAAAACAAATTCAAGAGAACAAAGACAAGGCCAATTTTTTTGCTAATAAAGGCGGAAAAATGAGATTGGTTGCAAAAAGAATGAGAGAAAAAGTTGAAGAAATGGAAGAGGACAAAGTTGATATTCGCCGAGAAGACAAACCAATTCGTCATTTTGTAATTCCATCCCAGAAAGATTTGACTGGTGTAATATTTTCTATAAATTCTTATAAAACAATCAAAAATCACAGAGCCACAAATCACAAATGTAATATTTCATTAAAGAAAAATACTCATTTACTTTTGAAGGGTCCAAATGGAATTGGAAAAAGTTCTCTTTTGGAATCAATTGCCAACAAAACTGCCACCGGAATAAAAATAGCTGATAATGTCAAAATCGGATATTATCGTCAGGATTTTTCAACTTTAAATTTTGAAGATACAGTCTTTAATTCATTAATGTCTGTAATGGATGATAAAGACGAGGAAAAAATGAGATCTGTTGCTGCCGGCTTTTTGATTACCGGAGATGTTATTTATATAAAAATAGGTGATTTATCAGAAGGACAAAAAGGTTTGGTTTCTTTTATAAGATTAATTTTACAAAAACCCGGTTTGTTAATTTTGGATGAACCAACAAATCACATAAATTTTAGACATTTACCGGTTATTGCTGAAGCATTAAATAAATATGACGGTGCAATGATTATTGTCAGTCATGTTCCGGATTTTATTAAAAAAATAAGAATTGATGAAACTTTAGATTTGGGAAAGTAGTTTCTCGAATTAATTTTTTGAGACTATTATTTATTTAACTCTTCAATAACTGGTTTTAACAAAAAATCATTTACTAATTTTTCATAACCACTTTTGTTTGGATGAATCCCGTCTGCTAAAAGTAAATTTTGATCTCTAAAAACTTCTGATACCAAAAACGGCACAATTTTTACATTATGTTTTTTTGCCAAATTTGTATATACCGCATCAAATTCTTTTTTATAGTTCAGGCCATAATTTATCGGTGCTTGCATTTGCAACAAAATAATTCTTGGCGGTTTTGATCCAGATTTTAAAATAGAAATTGTTTGATTTATATTATTTTCCATTTCTTCAATTGATAATCTTCTAAGGGCATCATTTCCGCCTATTCCCAAAATCACAATATCTGGATTTTGATTTCTGATAAATTGTGCTCTTTCTAGATTTCCTCTACTTGTTTCTCCGCTTATTCCAGAATTTATAACATCTACATTATCCAAGCCAATCTCCTGAAGTCTAATTTTGAGTTGAAAAGGATAACTTTCATTTAGTGGCAATCCAAAACCTGCAGTTAGACTGTCGCCAAATGCAATAATTTTGTATTCATAACTTTTATTGATATTTTTGATATCTATTTTTTCTAAATTTTTATCTGTTTTAAAATATAAAGCCAATAAAAAAACTACCAAGATGATTATTGCAATAATTATGTATTTTTGATTAATTTTCTTCATAAGATAATAATTCTCTCAAAGATCTTTTGTCACTTTTCCATATAACAAAAGAAATTATAAATATTAATAATAATATCAATAATAATATAAAAATTAAATTTTCATCAAATATTTTTACTCTGTCTATTTTCAAATAATTTTTTGAAATTATCAAATTTGCAAAAATAGCCGTAATATAACCAAAAACTGATCCTATAAGTGTGGCAGAAATGGCTTCCAGATAATATATTTTTTTGACAAAATAATCTGTTGCACCAATCGCTTTAAATTGTGCACTTTGTTTTTTTCTATTTGAAAAAGAAGATAATATCAAATTAACAATTAAGAATAGCGACAATATAATTGGTGGTATAGAAACCACAACAATAATTATTAATAAACTTGAAATTATTGCATCAATTACAACCGAAACATCTTTTGTATCTATGGCAGATATGTTAGGAAAATTGGTGGATAAAAAATTTAAAAGTTCTGATTTTTCTGTATCATTCAAATATGAATATCCAAAAAAAGTAGTTGGAAAATCGACTAAATCTTGTGGATTAAATACAAAAAAGAAAAAGGGAAGACCGGACCGTGATTCTACTTGCCTTATGCTTGTGACTGTAAAATTTTTATTAAATCCTTGTATTGATAAAACAATTTTAGAACCAAGATTTATATTTGCTCTTTTTGCAAAATCAGCTTCAACAGAAACTTCTCCTTCAATACCAGACAACCATCTGCCCCCAATAATTTTTTCTGTGTCTAGCAAATTTGCTCTATATGTTAGATTGTATTCTCGTCCAAGTTCTCGACTAACTGATGTATCTTCTGATAATAAAGATTTTTGAATTTCCAAATCATCTATTGAAATTATTCTTGCTCCAACATTTGGAAAAAAATCTATTTGACCTGAATATTTTTCTATTTCTTCCAATTGAGATTTTTGAATATCCAAAATATAAACCGTCGGCAAATTTGTTCCAAGATCTTGTCTTAAAAAACCAATTAAAGTTGATTGTATTAATAAAAGTAAAGACAAAGAAAACATGGCAATATATATTGATGTAATAGAAATAATTCCAAATAAACCGTCAGAAAATTTTTGAGCCGAAATAACCCTAATTGTTAAAGGTAATTTGTATCTGTGTTTGTATATAAAAAGATTTATAAAATAAAAAATAGTAGCGACCAGGGTATACAAAACAACCATTCCGCCAATATTTAAAATTCCATATTTGAAACTATTTAACAAAAATATTGCAATAATAAAAAGTGGAATTGTTGTTCCAAATGTTGTAAGCAAAAGATTAGATAAAAGTTTTCTTTTTTCTATTTTTTCATCTCCAGACAGAAGAATCTTTGGACTCAAAGATAATAATTTTTTTAAGTTTGATATGAAAGAAGACAATACCACACCAAAAACTATGGCAATTGTAATAGTGGTTGGGATTACAATATTAATGTCTGGTAAATTTATATTATATAGAGAAAATGTCTGTTGTCTTAAAAAACCAAAAATCAAAATTGATACTATAAATCCAAAAAATATTGATAAAATAAGAACATACATTAAAGATAAGAATATTATCAATATTATATTTTTTTTCTTAAATCCAAGTGATAAAAATACTGCAAAATTCTTTTTTGAAATATTTAGCAAATACAAAATTCCAGAATACACATTAACTACCGATAAAAGACAACACAACAAAATTATCAATATTAAAAATTGTTCAACAACTGATAATCCGTTTATAAATCCAGTTTTGGTTATACCAGAAACTTCAGCTTGTCCACCAAATTGTTGAGTTTTTTCTATTATTTTTTCAAATAAATCATTTTTTAAAACAAAATCTTTTATTTTGTAGCTGTAGCGATATTCGGCCCGAAGCAATGAGGTAGATATTTCTGACCTTTCAAATCCTTCCATACTCAAAAATATTTTTGGTAAAAAATTAAAACCAGAAAAAATTTGTCTCGGATCTTGTTTTATAATACCAGCCACTGTGTAATTTTTGTTGGCATAAAATATTTCCTCACCCACACCCACACTTAGTTTTTCGGCGATTTTTGCATCAATATAAACTTCATCATTGCCAAGCAATCTAAAAGTATCATTTTCTATTAAAATTTCTCCATAAAGAGGGTAATTTTGATCTATTACCGAAATGGAAACAGAGGTGCTTAGGCCGTCAAAATTATTTTTTGTAATTATGCTTGAAAAATTATATTGCTTTGAAAATTTTTCAATTTCAATTTTGTTTTCAAAAATTGATTGTAAAATTTCTTCTGTCGGTTCGTAATTAAATTCCAGAGCAATATCTCCACCAATTAATTCTCTATTTTTTTCATCAAGAAATTCTTTGGCAGAATTTGTAAATAAAAAAACAGTCAAAATTATAATAAAAGTTAAAGATAAAGAAAAAAATGGTAAAACAAATTTTTTCCATTCTCTTGAAAATATTCTAAAACTAAATTTGAAAACAGTATTAAGCATTTTTTATTTCGTATAATTTTTTATCTTTAAGTTCAAATATTCTATCCATTTTTTCGGCTATTTGTGTATCGTGTGTTATTACAAAAAGTGTTTTATTTCTAATTTTTACTTCCGATAACAATAATTCCAAAACTATTTCTCCAGTTTTTCTGTCCAAACTACCAGTTGGTTCATCTGCCAAAATTATCTCTGTATTTGCCGATAATGCTCTGGCAATTGCGACTCTTTGTTTTTCTCCACCAGAAAGAGTGTTTGGATAATGATTTTCTCTTTTTTCTAATTTTATTTTTTGAATCAATTCCCAAGCAATGCTTTTGTTTTCTTTGGCATTTTTTGTATTTCTAATATCAAGTGGAGCCATGATATTTTCGATTGCTGTAAATGGGCCAATTAATTCAAAAGATTGAAATATCATGGAAATTTCTTGATTTCTATATTTTGATAATTCATTTTCAGATAAATTTTGTATTTTTTTATTTCCCACAATTATTTCTCCCGATGTGGGTTTATCCATACCAGCTATTAGTGATAATAATGTTGATTTTCCAGAACCAGATGGGCCAATTATGGCCACCTTTTCTCCTTTATAGATCTCGAGATTAGCATCTTCAAATATGACTAATTTTTCAGAACCGTCATCAAATTCTTTTTTTAAATTTTGTATTTTTATTATTATTTCTTTGTTCATTTTGTATTTTATGCATCATAGCATTTTTTATGAATTTTGTAATTTTTTTGTAATCTGAACAAGTTTTTTATTATTAGTGATCGTGTTAAAATATAATTAATGAATTTTAAATTTTTGCTTGCTTTGAGCATGGCCGTGTTTGTGGGATTGGTCTTTGCTCAATCAACAATTTTTTTATCAAAAACAATTTATAATTTTGTAAAACAAAAAAGTAATTTTGGTATATCAGAAAATAAAAAAAATACCGAACCACAAATTGAACTTGGCGGAATTGATTCAAAAGTTTTATTTGACGAAACAAAATTAATTGAAAATTTTCCTACTAATAAAAATTCTAATCCAAACTCTGAATCCATAAAGATTTCAGAAGATTTGTCTATTCCAAAAGAGGGTAAAGCCATTGCGGCAAATCTTGAAAGTATGAAATTGTTTTTATATCAAGATGGTTCTGTTATTAAAGATTTTAAAATTTTAGGAAAAGGAAGATCTGGCACCGCATGGGAAACACCACCGGGGTCATTTAAAATTTTACACAAAACACCAAATCATTTTTCATCTATAGGATTGGTTTGGATGCCATATAGTATGCAATTTTTTGGTAATTATTTTATTCATGGCTGGCCATATTATCCCGATGGTACACCTGTGTCTCCTGGATATTCTGGTGGTTGTATTCGTCTTGCAAACGAAGATGCTAAAGAAATTTATGAATTTGCAGATCTTGGTACAAAAACTATAATTTTAGGAACAACTGCCGAAACCATAAATTTATCTCAAAAAGGAAATTATGTTAAAAAAAATCAGGTTAATTTTCCAAATATTTCCGCAAAATCTTATGTTGTTGCCGATATTGATTCCGGAGAAATAATTTTTTCTTTAGATAAGCAGGTGATTTATCCAATTGCTTCAATTACAAAATTAATGTCGGCATTGATTTCTTTGGAAACTATAAATCAATATCGTGATACTTTTGTCAGTTCTGTTGCGGTAAAGACTCATGATCCAAAAAATAATCTACAACTAAATCAAAGAATTGTTATTGGTGATTTGATGTATCCGTTGCTTTTAAGTTCTAGTAATGTGTCGGCAGAAGTTTTAGCAGAATCTGTTGGTAGAGATTTTTTTATAAAAAACATGAACAGCAAAGCTTCTTCTGTGAGTCTTTTTGATACTTCGTTTGAAGATCCTAGCGGTTTGTCGCCAAATAATATTTCTACAAGTCTTGATTTGTTTAAATTAACACAATATATATACAAATATAAAAAATATATTTTTAATGTAACAAGAAAAAAAGAACATTCAAACGGTGTTAATACTTGGTTTAATAATCACCCTTTCAAAAGCGAGCCAAATTTCTTGGGTGGTAAAAATGGCTACACAACAGCAGCAAAACACACTCTTATTAGTATTTTTGAACTTCCTCTTGGCGAATTTGTTAAAAGAAATATTGTTATAATTTTATTGCAATCTGAAAATACCGAAGAAGATACTAGAAATTTTATTTCTCATTTGATGAACAATGTGTATTATTCATACAATTCAGACTAAAATTTACTTCACTTTAAAAAAAGTTAATTTTGTTATATAATCAAATAATTCAAAATAATATGCAAACACAAGATAATAATCAAAATACAAAAACTGGCAGAGAAGAAAAAACTGATAGATTGAAAAAAATAGAACTAATCAAGCAAATGGGTATAAATCCGTATGCTGACAAATATGACAGAAAGCATACTATTGCTGATTGTTTGTCGCTTGAAATTGATTCTGATGTCAAAACTGCCGGCAGAATTGTACTATCTCGAAATATGGGAAAAATGGGTTTTTGTCAGATTATTGATCATTCTGGTAAAATCCAATTAGTTTTTAAAAGTGGAGAAATTGATTCCGAAGAATACAAAAAGTTTTTCAAAATAACTGACATTGGCGATTTTGTTGGTGTAGAGGGAAAAAGATACAAAACCCAAAAAGGTGAAGAATCTATTTTGGTAAAAAATTTTACTTTTTTAAGCAAGGCTCTGCGACCGCTTCCAGAAAAATGGCACGGACTAAAAGATGTTGAAACAAAATATCGCAAAAGATATTTAGATTTAATTTCCAATAGAGAAACTTTCGACAGATTCAAATTCAAATCTGATTTCATTTGGGAAATAAGAAAATTTTACAAAGAAAATGGTTTTGATGAAATTCAAACACCGGTTTTATCAAACTCTGCTTCTGGGGCTTTGGCTAAACCATTCAAAACTCATTACAATGCTCTTGATTTAGATGTTTATTTGAGAATTGCACCAGAGATTTTTTTGAAAGAGGCCATTATCGGCGGTTTTGACAAAATTTTTGAAGTTGCCAGGGTTTTTAGAAATGAAGGCATGGATGCTAGTCATTTGCAAGAATTTGATATGATAGAACATTATTGTGCCTACTGGGATTTTCATGACAATATGGATTTTACAGAAAAAATGCTTACTACTGTAATATCAAAATTAAAAAAAGATTTAAAAATAAAAACTTATAATCGTGACGAAGAACTTATAGAAGTTGATTTGTCTTTGCCTTGGAAAAAAGTTTCTTTTAGAGAATTGTTAATTTCTGATTGTGGAATTGATATTGATCAATACAAATCTGTTGAAGATTTGAGAAAAGTAATTATAGAAAAAAATATCAAAATTGATGATATTGAAAAATTGGGTCGAGGAAACTTGATTGACTCTTTGTATAAAAAAGTTTCTAGACCAAAATTAATAAATCCAACTTTTCTAACAAATCATCCACTCGATTTGTCACCTTTGGCAAGACAAAATAATCAAAATAATTTGATAGTTGATAGATTTCAGTTGGTCATAAATGGTTGGGAAATTGTTAATGCATACAGTGAGTTAATTGATCCTGTTGATCAAAAAGAAAGATTTGAAAAACAGATGCAGGCCAAAGAAGCCGGAGATGAAGAGGCCATGTCAAAAGATGATGATTATGTTGAAGCCATGGAATATGGCATGCCTCCAATTTCTGGATGGGGAATGGGAATTGAAAGAATTGTGGCACTTTTGACAGAACAAAAAAATCTAAGAGATGTTGTGCTGTTTCCACTATTGAAACCAAAAGAAGAAAAGTAATTATTTCAAATTTCAAATTAAATTTTTTAAAAAATGAGATTACATAGATTTTTTATTGATAAAAATGATCAAAATTCAAATTTTGTTTTATCAGACAATAAAATTGTAATTTCTGATACCGAAATTACAAATCAATTGCTAAAAGTCTTTAGATATTCAATTGGTCAAAAAGTTATTTTTTTTGATGGTAGTGGTTTTGATTATATTTATGAAATTACAAAAATTTCATCAAAAAATATTGATTTTTCTTTTGTAGAAAAAAACAAAAATAATTTTGAAAAAAAAGAATTGATTGTGATTTTTTCTATTATCAAAAAACAAAATTCAGAACTTTTAATTCAAAAATGTACAGAACTTGGTGCAAGTGGTTTTGAGCCAATTATTTCAGAAAGAACTGAAAAGAAAAATTTTGATTTTGTTCGAGCAATAAAAATTGCCACAGAATCTACAGAACAATCTGGTCGAGATTTTGTTCCGACCATAAAACCAGCCAAACAGCTCTCAGATTTTTTGGAAATAAATTTTTCTAAAAATAAAAAAATAAAAACTTTTGTTTTTGATATTGATGGAAAAAATTTCACCAAAAAAGATTTGTCACAAATTCACAATGATCTTTCTTTGGGTCAAACAATTCAGATATTAATTGGTCCAGAAGGTGGTTGGACCAAAAAAGAAATTGATTTATTTAAAAAATATAATTTATCTATTTATAAAATAAACACTGCTATACTTAGGGCTGAAACTGCTGGTATAACCATTTCAGCCCTGTGTCTTTTTGATATACAATAATACAATGTTTGATTTTAATTTTTTAAATCTTATAAATGGGGAGAACATAAATTATTTAACAGCTTTTTTTATTGGTGCAGTGGCTTCAATTTCTAGTTGTATGATTGTAACTGGTGGATTAATTTTATCTTTATCTACCAATTTAACTGATACAACTCAAAAAAATTTAAAACCAATTGCATTATTTCATGTTGGTAGATTAATTTCTTTCTTTTTGCTTGGTGGTTTGATTGGTTTTTTGGGATCTTTTTTTACAATAAATTTTTGGACTGCTTTTGCAATAAATTTTTTGATTGGGATTGTTATGCTTATTCTTGGAATAAACATGTTGGGATTTTTTGGGTGGATTAAAATTTTTCAATTTTTTATTCCACAAAACTTATCTGACCGAATCAAAAATTTTTCTACAAACAAACACCCCAGCATTCCTTTTGTAATTGGCTTTATGACCTTTTTTCTACCATGCGGATTTACACAATCAATTCAATTTTATGTATTAGGAACCGGAAGTTTTTGGTCTGGTGCTTTGACTATGTTATTTTTTGCGATCGGAACATTTCCAGCATTATTTGCAATTAGTTTTGGGGTATCAATTTTTAATAATAGCAAACACAAAAAAAATATTTTAAGAATTGCTGGTTTGGTAATAATAATTTTTTCTTTAATTATATTATCAAATAGTCTAAATTTGCTTGGTTTTAATGTGAAAAATATTTTTAATAAAGAAAATAATAATAAAGATTTTGCAATTGAAAATATTTCTAATATGGATTTGGAATCTTTAAAAAATTTAGAAATAACCGAAAATGTATCATTTGTTGATGATTTGCAATATATAACAATTTCTGCAAATAATGGTTATAAACCAAGAAAAAGTGTTGCTAATGCAAATACCGAAACTATTATAAGATTTGATACGGAAATGTCTTTTGATTGCTCTACAATTGTTAATTTGCCAAGTTTGAAAATAAACAAGAGATTGCCACCGACTGGTTCTACAGAAATAAACATAGGCATACAAAAACAGGGTATTTTTAGAGGTTCTTGCGGAATGGGAATGTTTCCATTTGAAATTTATTTTAAATAAAACAACTTTTTTTGACTCCAATTTCGTATTTATTTTTGTTTGACACAAAATTTAATTTGTGTTATTGTGTCGATTAAGTTTGGTTCTTTAAAATGTAAAAACAACAAACAGAGGAGATTAATATGAGTCGTTTAATGATTAAAACCGTCCACTCGATTTTTGATGGTTCTTGTCCTGATGTGCATCACGAGCCGACCGGCGATATTTCGCCAGAAAAATCGGTCGTTGGCATGATCGAAAACCCTGTTGCAAAAAGATTTTGGTCTTTTGCTAAAGATTGCTCAGTTGCAATCGATCGAATGGGGGAAGAGCATCAGCGAGCTCACAATAGTGGAACCTGCAACGAATTTTCGTGCAAAAAATTTGCCGAAAAATTATTGAGAGCAAATACTGAAAGGAATGTATTTCGAGGTTTCTTTTGGGAATTTGTGTATGCACAATTTCCCGAGGTAAGAAACATCGACTCTATTTCGGTAAACAAGGATTGGTTCATCTCGGTCTCACGAGATGATTTTGTGCAGTGGGATAAACCACTTTTTGATAGCCGACATCCATCATCGAGGTTTCTTGAATTTGTTCAGGGAATTCTCGGTGGAACATCTTTGTTCGATTTTCCGATCGAACTTCAGCCAATTGGGGATGAAGAAAAAATGCTCGGAAAACTGGAAGATGAATTGGTCAAGCAAATTTTGACTCTTCGAGTCGGGTTGAGAAATCCCGATTGGGTCAGATTGCCCAACATGCCTGATGCTCAAGTGTTTATGGATTGGGTGAAATCCAAAACAGTTGCTGAAGCCATCGAGTTTCAGTTACAAATTTTGAGATTATCTGAGCAATCAAATTTGCTTGATGAGTGGTTTTGGTTGGCTGTAAAGGATTTGATTCCCGCAGCTCAAAAACCTCTGATGGTCGGTTTGAGAAAAGATTGGTGGGTAGTGGAAGTTCCTTCTACTACCGGCAATCCCATAATCGACGAGTTCCTTCAATAACAAAATTATCCCAAACAAAGAAAGGGGGTGCAGAAAAGGTGTTGCAAGTTTGCATTGCAACACCTTTTAAATTATGATTAAAAATAAGGCAAATATTTGTTTTTAAAAAATATTTGAATACTGAAACTATATGTTAAAAGTAAAAAATATAACTAAATATTACGGAAATAAAAAAATTTTAAATAAAATTTCTTTTAATTTGGAAAGAGCAAACAAAGTTGCTCTTGTTGGTTATAATGGAACAGGCAAGACAACACTTCTAAAAATGTTGGCTGGAATAGAAAAACCCGATTCTGGAAATATTGAAATTCATAAAAATTGTGTTTTGGGTTTTGTTCCGCAAGATACTGAACAATTTAATTCTCTAAATGTTTTTGATTACATAAAAAAAACCGCTTTAAGTGAAAAGATTATAAATCAAAAACAGCAAGATGTATTTGATAGAAATATAGAAATTATGTTTTCTGGATTTGCTTTATCTAGCGAAACAAAATTCAAAAAAATTGGCGATCTTTCAAGTGGACAAAAAACCAAAGTTTTTCTTACTGCGGTTTTGCTTAAAAATCCAGATTTGATGTTGCTGGATGAACCAACAAATAATCTTGATTTACCAGCACTAATTTGGCTTGAAGATTTTTTGAAAAAAACTGATTCAGCTTTTATTATTGTTTCTCATGATAAAAAGTTTTTAAATAATGTTTGTAATAAAATTTTTGAAATAGATTGGAAAGAAAGAACAATTCAAATTACAAACAGTAAATATTTGGATTATTTAATTAATAAAGCAAAAGAACAGTCCAGACAATTGCAAATGCATATTTTGCAAAAAGAAGAAAGACAGAGATTGCGAAATTTGGCTGAAACAAAACAAGAGCAAGCTGAAAAAGGTGCAAAACATCAAGCCAAAGATAATGACAGATTGCTGAGAGGTTATTATCGTGATAAGGCGGCTGATTCTTTTCATGATGCAAAAATTATTTATCGTAGAATAAAAAGAATGGAAGAAATTAAAAAGCCCAATTTGAGAGGTGAATTTAAAATAAAAATAGATCCAGAAATTTCTCCACTTGATTTGAATATTTCAATAAATGATTTGATTTGCGGATATAATGATGATAAGGGTGATTTTTCAATTGGGCCGATTAATTTACAGATAAATTTTGGTGAAAAAATATGTATTTTAGGGCTAAACGGTTCTGGCAAAACAACTTTTCTAAAAACTTTTACCGAAGTTATTCCAAAAATTTCTGGAGAAATGAAAATTGGATCTGGAGTCAAAATTGGAAATTTGATGCAAGAACATGAGTCTTTGCCAAAAAAAGAAACATTAATTGGTTTTATGATGAAAAGAGTTTTTTCTATTGATGAATTGGGTCAAAAGATTCCGACAGAACGATCTCTTTTACAAAATAAATTGCTACACTTTGGTTTTGATGAGGATCAGGTTAAAAATAAAATTTCTGAAATTAGTCCTGGCGGTAGAGCCAGACTTCTTTTGGCATATTTTTCTGCGATGAATGTGAATACTTTGATTTTGGATGAGCCAACAAATCATTTGGACATGGAAGCTCAAGAGGCACTTGATCAGGCACTCTCTGAATTTAATGGAACAATAATTGTGGTAACACACGACAGGTTTTTTGTTGAAAATTACAAACACGATTTTTTGTATTTGATCGATGGTGGAATTATGTCCGCTGTTGTTGATTTCAAAAAATATGTTGATGAAATGGAAAAAAGAGCTAGAAAATTGCTGAGAATGATTAAGTAATTTTAATAACATTAATATATCTTTGTGAAAGAAAATTCTAAAAAAATTGGTATAGATATGGATGATGTTTTGATGGAATTTGGAATACCTTTATTTCATTTTTTTAATTCTCGTAACGGTACTAATTTTACAATCAGTGATGCACATCATTTTGATTTGGATAAGGTTTGGAAATGCGATCGTCAGTATGCCATAAAAACAGTTCTGGATTTTTATGATTCTGATATGCATCATAATGCAATGCCAACAAATGGATCTGTTGATTTTATGAATAAATTAAAATCTGATAATAATGAATTATTTGTGATTACAGCAAGACCTAGTGAATATGAAATTATTACAAAAAAATGGATTGATAAACATTTTCCGAAAATATTTTCTGATATAATTTTTCTAAATCATCATGGATCTGGTGGAACTAGCGAAAATCATAAATCAAAGAAAAAATCAGATGCTTGTCTTGATTTAAAAATAGATATTTTTATTGATGATGCATTGCATAATGTAAATGATGTGGCACAGATAGAAACAATAAAAATTTTCTTGTTTGATCGGCCATGGAATCGAAATGGGGAATTGAATTCTCGTGTAAAAAGAATTTTTGATTGGCAAGAAATATCTTTTTGACACAAAATATTATTCGTGTTATTGTTTCTGCTGAATTTGGCTCTTTGTAATTTGCACAGAGTATAACAACAAACATAAAAAACAAAAAAGGAGATTGATAAATGAATTCATTCAATATAAGAGACTTTGTTGGTTTTTGTCGTCGTTGGGCATTTTTTATAATTTTGATCACTTGTGTTCCACTGACTTATTTTTTGTTTTATTCGGCAGAAAAAAACAAGAAAAGTCAACAAGAATATTATCTGGCCGATTGTTGCCAGAGCGATTACGATTTGATTGATTTTGAGGAAGATGTTTTGGGACATTTTCCAACACATTGTGATTCTGACGAATTGTCTGACACTGAAATTGACTTGAGTGATAAAATGAATCGATTTGATTTGTCGGTTTATGCACATCCGGTTAGTTTAAGTGCTATTGGGCGACAAAAAATAATTTCGATCTTGATTGATTCCTATAATCAGTCTGGACTTGAAAATGTTGGAATCGCCTGGTTTCATGAAGATTACATCAATCTTTGCATTGTTGATTATCGGTATAACAACACCGATGATCATGAAAATATTTCTGAAAAAACACAGCCAATTATTTTTATTTTTGATAAAAAAATACTTTATTTTGGAAGTGTTGTGATTTCGGGAACATCTGAAGAAATTCATTTGTTTTTGGAATCTCTTCAGGAAAATTTGCTTGAGGTTTGGGAAACTGATTTTTTTGATGCTGATGAGTTGTTGCAAAAAAACAACAATCAGCAACAAGATTTTCAAGACACAAATCCTGAATTTGATAAATCAGAAGTTTCTGATACTCAATCGAAAGGGTCTCCCGGCTTTTTGGGATTTGTGGCTGCACTATCATCTTTCGGTGGAATATTCCTCGTTTTGATGAGGGCAGCAATTGTTTGAGTTATAATAGCCCCCCGCTATATATTTTTATATTGCGGGGGTTGCTTTTTTTGTTAAATATGTTATAATATAAGGGTAGTAGACAGTTCTTTGAAACGATTTTTGAACCAATTTGTCACACGGTGTGATATTTTGGATGCAACAATATTTGTGTAGTCGGTACAACCGACAGAAAGGAGTCCAAAATGGACTTTAGTATCATGGTTTCTCTGATGGCCGGAATCACTCAGGTGATCGGTTATATGTTCTACTGGCGAGGAGTTCGATCGGGTAAAATCGATCCGAATGCTGCTAGTTGGTTCATTTGGGCTTATGGTTCTTTACTCAACTTTGCGACATACAACATTATGTCCGGAGATATGGTAAAGGATATTTTGCCCTTCATGTGCTCGGTGTCGTGCATGGTGATATTTGCTCTTATGGTCTATCGAAACGGTATTGGCCGTTTGGATAAGATTGATTATGCAATTATTGCCAGCGATATCGCTGTCACATTCATCTGGTTTTTGATTGGGGCTACTGAAGCAAATCTAACACTGCAGTTGACGGAGTTTATCTCCTTCATTCCGCTGATTCGTGGATTACTTCGTGGAACCGATAAGGAAGAAATACTTCCTTGGGCCATATGGTCTGTAGCATATACACTGATGACTGTAACCGTAGTAATACGGTGGGATAAGTGGCAGGATGTTGTATATCCTGTTGTTGCGGTTGTGTTGCATATGACCATATTGGTTGTTTCGAAAATTGTAAATAAAAAATAAAAAAAAGAAGAAAGAAATTTGCACCTCAACCATTTGTTCACAAATTGGTTGAGGTGTTTTGTATTAAATGATATAATCATCTTTAATTTATGAAAGATATTTATATATGTAATAGCAAAATAGAGGGTAAGGGTGTTTATGCTGGAGAGAATATTAAAAAAGGAGAATTTATCCAATCAATCAAAGGTGATTTAAAATTTAAAATAAATAAAAATTTAAAAGATACTTTAGGTAATCCAAACTGGGTTGGTGTTGATAAAAATGAGTGGATAGATCCATATAAACCATTTAAATTTTTGAATCATAGTTGTAATGCAAATACCGGTATTAGGGGTAGGGTTTGTATGTATGCCATCAGGGATATAAGGGAGGGTGAAGAAATAACCATTGATTACTCAACAATTGAGGCAGATGAGTTGTGGGAAATGAGATGTTTTTGTGGTGAAAAAAAATGTAGGAAAAATATAAAATCTATACATTTTTTACCAGAAAAAGAATTTAAAAGACATATGCCGTTTATATCTACTTATTTTAAAAAACTATATTTAAAAACTAAAAAGTTGAAAAAGTAATTTTAATGTTTGATTATTGTTGTATAATAAATATATGATTAATTTTATCAAAGAAAATATTTTTTTTATAATAATTGCTTTATTTATATTGGTATCAGTATCTTTCTCTTATTATAGATATGTTGTATTAGAAGACTTTGAATATTTTTTGACAGAAGAAGAAATACCAGAACAATTTAATATTAATTCTTATATATAAAATGGAAAATATAAATCAAATAATAGAATCTTGTGAATGGTTTCCTTCAAGTTTTTTGGTGATTTCAGAAAATGTTTTTTCCCCATTATTATATTACTCTTATTTTTTTGCTTTTGTACCAACTATTTTAATTGGTCTTATTATATTTTTTAATAATACTAAGAGATTGGAAAATAAAGTATTGTTTTTGATGTTAGTGTCTTTTTCTGTTTGGGTATTTGGCAATTTGACTATTTGGGCTACCGAATTTCCAAAATACACAATGTTTTTTTGGACAATGATTAATACTGTTGAACCCTTCGTATATTTTTTTGCTTTTTACTTGGCATATGTATTTTTCTTCAAAAAAGATTTTTCTATAAAACAAAAAATATTCTATTTTTCACCCCTGCTGATAACTTTAATTTTTGCCCCAACAAGTTTAGGATTATTGGGCTACAACCTTTCAGACTGTGACAGAAATGCAATAGAGGGCATTGTTGCAAAATATGGTTACATTATAGAAATAATATATATAATTTTAATAATTCACTTCGCATTTAAAGCTTGTGCAAACAAGCAGTTAAAATCTCGTAAAAAAGAAATTGCAATTTTCACTATTGGGATATCTTTATTTTTATTTAGTTTTTCTTTGAGTAATATGGCTGAAGTGTTTAGTGAAAATTGGTATATTGGTCAGTATGGATTATTTGGAGCACCAATTTTTGCAGGACTTCTGGCTTATTTGATTGTAAAATTTAAAACTTTCAATATAAAATTAATTGCTCCGCAGGTCTTGGTCTTTTCTCTGATTTTTTTGAATGTGTCCATGTTGTTTGTAAGAAGTATTGAAAACATTAGATATGTTTTGATACCAACAATAATTATTTCCTCAATAGTTGGTTCGATTTTAATTCGTTCTGTAAAAAAACTCGACCATCAAAAAGAACTTCTAGACATCGCTAACAAAGAGCAGGAAAATCTAATACACTTCATCTCTCATCAGGTCAAGGGATTTTTCACCAAATCTCGTAATATTTTTGATACATTAAATAGCGAACCAGATGCTGTGCATGAATCACTAAAACCATTAATTATCGAAGGACTTCGTTCTGATAATGAGGGAATAACTGTTGTGACAAATATTTTAAATGCTGCAAATTTAAAAACCGGAAAAGTAAATTATGTTTCAAACAAGGTATACATCAATACTTTACTAGATAAAATAATAGAAAAAGAAAAAGTTGTTGCAGAAAATAAAGGACTAAAATTTGAATATCAAACTGACGGCAAAATGATTGAATTTTCTGGCGATGAAATGAGATTACAAGATTCAATTTTAAATATTATTCAAAATGCTATCAATTATACTCAGTCTGGTTCTATAAGTGTAAAATTAGAAAAAGATGAATTATCCAAAAAAATCAAAATAAAAATTTCTGATACTGGAATTGGTCTAACAGAACAAGACAAACAAAAACTATTCAAATCAGGCGGCCGAGGCTCTGATTCTTTGAGATATAATGTAAACAGTACTGGTTATGGCTTGTATATTGCAAAACAGGTTATAGAAAGGCATGATGGAAAAATAATAGCCGAATCTGCTGGAAGAAATATGGGCTCAACATTTACAATAGAATTGCCAATAAAATAAGTCTAAATTTTTTTTAAATTATTTATAAATATAATTCTTGATTTATTTTATTTAATCTGTATCATCTTAATATATGAATACAAATAACAAGATTCAAAAAAATAATTTTATAGCGACTATTGAACACAACGGTGTGGATAGTTCACATTTTTCTAATGTTCCACAAGATGACGAAGGTCAATATCTTGATTCTTTTATGAAAGAATTTGATCAAAATTATTTGGACACAAAAATTTCTTCTGCTAAATATACCATAGAAGGAAAGAGTATTAAAAAAATAACTTAGATAATCGTGTACAGAATTTTATTAAGCAAAAATTCTGTATCATCTTTAAATAAATTACCCAAAAATATTCTAGATAAATTTTATCTTTAAATATTTTGATTTTAGATATAAAACACAGAAAGGATATATACAAAAAAGTATAATAAATGCTATAATCGGTTTATATGAAAAACATATCAATTATTTTAGTTATTTTATTATTAATTTTATTGGGTGGAATTTTATTTTTTACAAATTTTCAAAATTCAGAAAAAGCAAATTTATCAGTTGAAACACCACAACAAGACGAACAACAAACAGGCGAAGAATTAATTGATGCACAAGAACAAAAAAAAGACTTAATTGTCCTAGATTCACCAAAAGCTAATGAAATCATAAAATCACCTGTCACAATCACAGGAAAAGCTAGGGGTTATTGGTTTTTTGAAGCATCTTTTCCAATAGTTATTGTTGATTGGAATGGTCTGATAATTGGAGAAGGATTTGCCACAGCACAAGACGATTGGATGACCGAAGATTTTGTGCCATTTTCGGCCACCGTGACATTCGACACAACAAAAATTTCTGGACAATATTCCAAAAACGGCTCACTTATTTTACAAAAAGATAATCCTTCCGGATTGCCAGAATTTGATGATGCTTTAGAAATTCCTATTGTTTTTGAATAATTTTAAATTTATAAAAAACATCAAAAATCGCTTTTTCCACAGCGATTTTTGTTTTTTATATGATACAATCAAAATATGCCAACTTGGTTACTTATAATTTTTATAGCTCAATTTTTACTTGCTGTTACTGCCGTAATTGACAAATACATTGTCACCTCAAAAAAAGTCTCAAAACCATTCGTTTATGCTTTTTATGTGACAATTTTATCTTTCATACCAATAGGGCTTTTTGTTTTAAGTCCTTTCAAAATAAAAATTGCCAATTATAACTTGCCTCTAATAGAAAATATTTTTAGACCAGATTTTGGGCTTTTGGCCATGTCTATCGGATCTGCTTTTGCTGGTTTTTATGCTTTGATGTCATTGTATTCAGCTTTGCAAAAAGCTGATGCTTCTGATGTTGTGCCGGTTGTCGGTTCTGTTAGTGCGGTTGGTACCTTGATTTTAAACACAATAGTCACAGGACAATTTTTACCACCAAACTTTTTTTACGGATTCATCTTGTTGGTAATCGGAACTATTTTTATTTCTCATTTTAGATTCAACAAAGAAGTCACAATGCTCACTCTCAATTCTGGACTTTTATTTGCCATAAAAACAACAATGGTAAAAGCCATGTTTACATATTCAGAAAAAACACTTTTACTAGATCAGGCATTTGACCATGCATTTTTCTGGTCTCGAATTGGTATTTTAATTGTTGTAATAATTATTTTGCTGGTTCCAAAATATCTCCAAAAAATTACCGAAAATACCAAAACCACAAAAAAATCAGGTGGTTTGTGGGTTGTGGGAAATTCCATTATTGGCGGAATCGCGGCTTTCATGATTTTAAAAGCTATTCAAATTGGCGACCCCTCACTAATCGAAGCCCTTGGTGGACTTAGATTTTTATTCCTAACAATTTTCTCAATTTTGTTTGGTAGAGTTTTGACAAAAGACATTGGCGAAAACAACAAAACTTCCGATTTGTGGCAAAAATCAGTTTCCGTAATTCTTATAGTATCTGGATTTCTTTTACTGTTTCTTGGATAATTTGTTATAATAAAACACAAATATGAATTTTTTAAAAAGAATTATTAGAAAAAAAGTCTTTATCGTTTTTGTTATTTTAATTGTTATTATTTTAATTTTGGCAAATTGGCCCTCAAAACCTTCACAATACGAATACGGCATAACTTTTAGTTCAAAATATACCAGAGAGCTTGGCCTTGATCCTGTCGAAGCATTTCAAGCAATTATTTCAGAATTTGATTTCAAAAAGGTTAGACTTGTTGCTTATTGGGACGAAATAGAAAGAGAGCAAAACAAATATGATTTTAGTGATCTAGATTGGCAAATTGCTATGGCAGAAAAATATGATTTAGAAATAGTTTTGGCAATTGGTCGCCGAGTTCCCAGATGGCCAGAATGTCATTTTCCACAATGGATTTATGGAAAATCTTGGGAAAAACAACAAGATGAATTAATAGATTACATAAGAGAATTGGTCAATAGATACAAAGATTCTCCAGCCATAAAATATTGGCAAGTAGAAAACGAACCATTTTTGACTGCTTATGTTCCACAAATTTGCGGCAGCGAATTAGACAAAACTTTTTTGGATAAAGAAATTGCTTTGGTAAAAATGCTTGATCCAACTCGTCAAATAATAACTACAGATAGCGGAAATCTTGGTCTTTGGCTTGGGGCATACAAACGAGGTGACATATTTGGTTCAACATTTTATATTTACTTAACAAATGATAAGGTGGGTGAAATAAAATCTGGAGTCAATCACAATTTTTATAAAGCAAAAAGATTAATATCTCAAATTTTTTATGGCAAAAAACCAACTTGGTTGATAGAGGTTTCTGTTGAGCCGTGGCTTGTGGAACCAATTATAAAAACACCAATAGATGTTCAACTCGAATTTATGAATATTGATAGAATTGAAGAAATATTACAAAAATCAGCAAAAACTAATTTTGATGAAATATATTTGTGGGGAATTGAGTGGTGGTATTATCTAAAGAAAAATGGACATCCAGAAATTTGGAATTACATGCTTGAGAGAATTTAATTTTAATTTAAACTTATTTAAATATTTTTTGATTATCGTAGTGTAATTATTTTACATTATGAAAAATATATTTTTTGTGGGTATTGGTGGCAAAGGCCTAAATGGCATTGCAAAAATTTGTTTAGAAAAAGGTTTCAATGTTTTTGGTGTTGACAAGGACATAAAACCAGAAACTGTTGCTTTGTCAGAAATGGGTGCGGTTATTTTTTATGAACACAAAGAATCAAATATTAACAAAAATATTGATTTGGTAGTTTATTCTGCAATCATAAAAGAAGATTGTCCAGAAATTGTAAAAGCCAAAAAACTTGGTATAAAAATAATCAAAAGAGCAGAATTTTTGGGTCAATTAACAAAAAATGATTTTAGAATTTCTGTTTGTGGTAGTCACGGCAAAAGCACAACTACAGCCCTTGTTGGATTATCAATGATAAACTCCAATATTGATGCTACAATTTTTGGTGGGGCACCCACAAGAGAGCTTGATGGATATAATCATCTTGGAAAAAGCAAATACACTGTTATAGAATCTTGCGAATATGATAGATCGTTTTTTCATCTGGTTGGAAATATTACCATCATAACTTCCATAGAAAAAAGTCATCTGGAATATTACAAGGACGAATCAGAAATGCTAGACTCTTTTGCACATTATATAAATTTGCACAATGAAAATTCTTTAATTATTGCAAATGGAGATGATTCAAATATTAGAAAATTAACCGCACATAGTCGTTGCAGAGTTGTTTATTTTGGATTTGATCAAAGAAATGATTATGTTATTTCTGATGTATTAAAGACTTTAAACGGTTCAAATTTTTCAATTTACAAAAATGGTCACAAAATTATCAATAATTTAAACATAAAAATTCCTGGTTTATATAATATTTTAAATTTTACCGCTACAGCTGTTTTGCTAGAAAGACTTGGTCTTAAAATGGACGGTGTTATAGAAACCGCCAGACATTTTAGTGGTGTTGGTCGCAGATTTGAAATTAGCTATCTGAAATCGGGCCAAATTTTTATAGATGATTTTGCCCATCATCCAACCCAGGTAAAAAATTTATTTGATGGTATTAGACAATTTTTTCCAAATGAAAAAACTTGTGCCATTTTTCAACCAAGACAATATAATTTAATGAAAAATTTTTTAACCGAATACGGACAAGCATTCAAAAAAGCTGACGAAATAATTTTAACTGATATTTTGCCCAATCTTGGCGATACACAAGAAGATATCAAGAGTGTAAATTCTTTTGATATTGCACAATCAATCTCAAAACACTCTCAAAAACCGGTCAAAATAATAAATAGTTTTCCAGAAATAATTCAATATTTAAAATCAAAATATTATGGTAGATCAGTTATTACAACTATTGGAACTGGCAATATATATGAAATAAAAAATCAATTTATTAAATCAATTAATTAGTGTATAATTTAAAATTGTGAAAAGTCAGAAAAAAATCAAAAATATTAAAATTAAAAGCCAAAATAATCGAAACAAATTACCAAAAGTTGCCGTAGTTGGTTTTGGTGTTACCGGCAAAGCTGTCATAAATTTTCTAAAAAAAGAAAATTATGAAATTCATCTTTTTGAATCAAAAAGAAAAGAAGATTTTGATCAAAATGAAATAAACAAAAATAAAGATGTAATTTTTCATTTTGAAAAAGTTGATTTTGATCCAAAAGAATTTTCTTTCGTAGTCACAAGCCCTGGTGCTTCTTTAGAAATTCCTCCTATAAAAAAAGCTTTAAAAGCCCATATACCAGTTCATAATGACTTAACTTTGTTTATGCAAAAATGGAGAAAAATTGGCAAAGTTATTGGTATTACAGGTTCAAATGGTAAAACTACAACAGCTTCACTTTTGTATGATTGTCTCAAAAAAGTCACACCAACAATTTTGGGTGGTAATATTGGTAATTCACCACTTGATTTGCTTGATATAAAATACCCCAAAAACACCATAGCTGTTTTGGAAATATCCAGTAATCAACTTGATTTATTCAAACCAGAAGATTTTTTAGATATTTGTTCCATAACCAATCTAAGCTCTAATCATTTAGATAGATATAATGGCAGTATGCAAGAATATGCATTTGCAAAGATGAGAGGAATTGATAAAAAAAAGACCAAATCTATTATTTGTTTGGACGATCCCGGAAGTCAGAAATACATTTTACCAAAAATAAATTGCGATCATTTATATGGAATATCTTTTGAAATGCCGGTTGATCAAGCAGTGTTTTCTGGTATATATACAAATAATTCCGGAGATCTGATTTATGCCCAAATAAATCCCAAAAAACAAAATATAGATTTTGATACAACTTGTAATTTCGCAGAAACAGAAATACTTTTTGACAAGACTGAAAATAGAAAATTGCAAGGGGTTCATAACTTATATAATATCGCTTTTGTTTTATTATCCATAAAACTAGCCGGATTATCAATAAATCAAAAAATTATCAAAACCATTAGAAATTTTGTAGGTCTGGAACATAGAATTGAAAAATTTGCCATAAAAAATGGTGTTACATATATAAATGACTCAAAATCAACCAGTCCAGATTCTATAAGAGCTGCATTAGAATTTATTCCTGGTGAAAAAAATACTTATTTGATTGCTGGTGGAGATGACAAAGACATGTCTTTTGATTTTTTGTCAGAAATTTTTTCTGAAAAATTAAAAAAATTAATCATAATTGCTGGAAATATAGATAATAAACTAAAAAAATTAGCCAAAAAATCTAATGTTGATTTTGTTGAAATTCCAAATTTATCAGATGCCGTAAAATTTGCTGCCAAAAATTCTAAAAAGGGAGAATTTGTACTTTTGTCGCCTGGCTCTTATAGCAAAAACTTTTTCAAAAATTTTGAAGATAGGGGAACAAAATTCAAAAAATTTGTTAATGATTTGTGATTTTTTAAAATATAATGCAGTTTTTACATTGGTTAAGAAAATTTTTAATTTATAAAATTCTCAAAAGAAAAACTTTTGGTGTTCGTGTTGCTATTTTTGATCAAAATAAGATATTGTTAGTAAGGCATCGATATAACGATTTTTGGGTTTTTCCTGGTGGTGGAATCAAAAATAAAGAATTAAAAAATCAAAATTTGATAGAAGAATCTGCAATTCGTGAAATACAAGAAGAAGTTTTGATTGAAATAAAAAAACCATTAATTAAATTTTCAGAATACAAAAATACAACAGGTGGCAAAAATGATACAGTGATTTTATTTGTGGCAAAAAAATGGAAATTTCTTGATAATAAAAAACAAAGTATTTTAGATAAAATAGAAATTTTAGAATCAAAATGGTTTGATATAAAAGATTTGCCAACAAGTATTTCTGTTGCCACAAAAAACCGAATTTTTGAGATAATTTCTTATTATCAAGATCAAAATTTTCAAATTAGTCATGATTGGTAATAACTGCTATTATTAATAATTATGGAAAAAAGTGAATACAAAAAAAGAGGTGCCAACTGGAATTACGGTGGATCAAATTGGAAACTGAGTCGATCAAAAATAGATTTATTTATGGAATGTCCAAGATGTTTTTATTTAGACAACAAATTGGGTATAAAAAGACCCTCAACTCCGCCATTTAATCTAAATAGTGCGGTTGATGCTTTGTTAAAAAAAGAATTTGACAAATACAGAGAAGAACAAAAACCACATCCTTTAATGGAAGAATACAAAATAGATGCTGTTCCTTTTATGCACAAAGATATTGATCAGTGGAGAGAGAATTTTGTTGGTGTTCAGTATTTTGATGAAGATTTGAATATAACTATCTCTGGTGCAATTGATGATATTTGGATAAATAAAAATAAAGAATTGCACATTGTTGACTACAAATCAACAAGCAAAGATGAAGAAATAACATTAGATGATCGTTGGAAAGATTCATACAAAAGACAAATGGAAGTTTATCAATGGCTTTTGAGAAAAAAAGGTTTTAATGTCTCAGAAATTGGATATTTTGTTTATGCAAATGCCACAAAAGATCGTCTAGATTTTTCAAACAAATTAGAATTTGAATTAACTATTTTGGATTATGTGGGAGATCCTGTGTGGGTTGATCCAACCATTGTAAAAATCAAAGAAGTTTTGGAGTCTGAAAATATTCCAGAACCTGGCCAATATTGTGAACATTGTGCAAATTACAAGTTCAGAAAATTACTAGAGTCTGATTTTGTGGATATGTTATAATAAAAACATTATGTTAAATACAAATTTAAGAAATTCTAGTAATCAAGGTTCTAATTTTAGAGATGGAAATAGAGCTGAATTAGAGAAGAAAAAAAGATTTGAAGACGAGAGAAAAAAAACAGAAGAACAAAGAAAAGCAAAAGAGAAAAAAGATGCACAAGATAATATTTTAATTTTATCCAGAAAACAGGAAGAACAAAAAAGAATTTTATCAAAATTAAGACAGGAATTGTCACAAGAACAAAGAGATTTTGGAAAATCACAACACAGATTAGATGAATCTGATGATGAAATACATCAGACTACCAAGACATTGCAAAGATTAGAAAAAGAAATTCAACAATTAAAAACTGAATTTGAATATACAATTCGCCATCTTGAAATTCAAAGAACGGAATTGCAAAATAAATTATCAACTCTAAAAAATGTTGTAAGAAGAGACGGTGATTTTGAAGAAAAAACTGAAAAGAATATATCAGAGCTTGAAAAACAAATTAAAGAAATAGAACAAGAAATGACAAAAAGAGAAATTTTGATAAGAGATTATACAAGAAAATTGAGATAATTATGTTAGATCAAAATAAAAAACTAACTTTTATAATATTTGGTGCAACTGGAGATTTGGCCAATCAAAAACTTTTACCAGCACTATTTTATTTATACAAAAAAGCCAAATTACCAACCAACTTTGAGTTGGTGGGTTTTTCCAGAAAAGATCTTTCTGATACAAATTATCGAGAATTTGTTAAAAAAAGCATATCAAAAGAAAATCTTTCAGACGAAGATTTACAAAAACTCAATGATTTTTTGAAATTATTAAGATACAAACAGGGCGATGTTTCAAATCCAGAAACATATGATGATTTGTCTGATTATTTGAAAGAAAATGTTGATGGTGAATTTTCAAATAAAATATTTTATTTGGCTTTACCTCCGGGCATGTATCAAATAATATTTGAAAATTTAGCAAAATCAAATTTAATCAAAAAAAATAATACAGATTATTGGTCAAAAATTTTAGTGGAAAAACCTTTCGGTAAAGATTTTGCGGAATCTCAAAAATTAGAGAAGATCTTGAATGATTTTTTTCAAGAAGATCAAATTTTTATAATAGATCATTATTTAGCCAAGGATGTTATCCAAAATATTTTAACTTTTAGATTTGCTAATTCAATATTTGAACCACTTTGGAACAACAAACACATTGAAAAAGTTCAAATATTTTTGAATGAAAAAAATGATGCTTCTCATAGAGAAAATTTCTATAGTCAAATTGGGGCACTAAAAGATGTTGGCCAAAATCATATTTTACAAATGATTGCATCGATAATTATGGAAGATCCAAAATCCAAAGATTTAAAAAAAATCAAAGAAGCAAGAGTTAATGCTCTCTCAAAAATCAAATTATTTTCAGATGATATTTCCAAAACCGCATTTAGGGCAACATACAAAACAGATTCTGATCAGCTTTCAGAAACCGAAACTTTTTTTAGATTAAAATTTTCTATATCTGACGAAAAATGGAAAAATATTCCAATTTTTGTAGAAAGCGGAAAAGGGTTATCAGAAGATCTTGTAGAAATCAAAATATTTTTTAAGGAAAAGGAAAGCTTTGTTTGCCCAATAGGAGATATTTGTTCCTATAATAATATTTTAAGTTTTAAAATAAAACCAAAACCCCAAATATCAATTGGTTTTTGGACAAAAAAACCAGATGTTGATTTTGAATTAGAGCAAAAAGAATTGAGTTTTGATTATGATTTTCAAAATGGTTATCAATACAGTGATTATGAAAAGATTTTATTTGATGCCATACAAAATAATCACACACTTTTTCCAAGCTCAAAAGAAATTGAAGTTCAGTGGAGAATAATTGGAGAAATTTTGGTAAAATGGAAAATGTTGCCAATGGTTATTTATGAAAAAAATACAGATTCAAAAAAAATTATTGATAATTTAAATTAAATAAAATATGAAAATAGGATATATTGGATTAGGTAAAATGGGTTTTAATATGGTCAGCAGAATGCTAAAACACAAGCATACTGTTGTGGTTTATAATCGCTCAAATCCCTCCGTCAAAAAAGCCCAAAAAAAAGGTGCTATACCAGCAAATTCTATTTCGGAACTTGTTTTGAAATTAGAAAAACCAAGAACTATTTGGATGATGGTTCCGTGGAAATCGGTCGATTCGGTTTTGGAAGAAATTTTAAAATTTGCTGAAGCCGGAGATACAATTATTGATGGTGGAAATTCTCCTTATTATGAATCTGTCAGGAGGGCAAAAATGCTATCAGAAAAAAAGATTAACTTTTTGGACATTGGAGTTTCGGGTGGTCCGGGTGGAGCATTAAACGGTGCATGTCTTATGATTGGTGGTGAGAAAAAAGTTTATAAAAAATATGAAAGATTATTTAAAGACTTATCGGTTCCTTCAGGTTATTGTCATTTTGGAAAAAACGGTTCTGGTCATTTTGTAAAAATGGTTCACAATGGTATAGAATATGGAATGATGCAATCTATTGCCGAGGGATTTAATTTGATGAAAAATTCTGAGTTTGAATTGGATTTATTAAAAATAGCCAGTCTTTATAATCACGGATCAGTTGTTGAATCAAAGTTGATTGGTTGGTTATCTAATGCTTACAAAAAACACAAAATTGATTTGAAAAATATTTCTGGTGAAGTTTCTCATTCGGGCGAAGGGCTCTGGACTGTTTTGGCTGCAAAAAAAATGGGTGTTTCGGTCAAGATTATAGAAGAGTCATTAAAGTTTAGAGAAAAATCAAAAAATAATCCAAGCTATACCGGAAAAGTTGTTTCGGCTATGAGGGGTGAATTTGGTGGACATGATGTATCTGATAAAATAAACAAAAATTAATTTATAATTTAATAAAAATAACATGGAAAATTCAATTTTAAATTTTGCTCAACAATTTGGTTTTAGGCCAGAAATAAAAAATGAAGAAAATTTCAACAAAAACATCAAAGAATTTGTTGTTGGTGGAATGGGTGGATCACATTTAGCAGCTGGAATTTTGAATGTTTATAATTCATTTTTAAATATAATAATTCACAAAGATTACGGTTTGCCAGATTTAAGTCAGGATTTATTAAAAAATAAATTATTTATTGCTAGTTCATATTCCGGAAACACAGAAGAAACCTTGGATTTTTTGGATGAGGCCTATTCTAGGGGATTTTCAGTTCTGGCGATATCAAAAGGGGGAAAATTAATTGATTTTGCTAAAAAAAATAAAATTCCTTATATTTTATTACCAGATCAAGATATTCAACCAAGAGTGGCTCTGGGTTTTACTACTATTGCTTTATCTTTTGTGATTTGTAAAGAATCTCTTGATGAATTGTATCAATTAGAAAATAAAATTGATTCAAAATCCATAAAAACAGAAGCCGAACACCTTGTTCCTAATTTTGTAAATAAAATACCAATTATTTATTCTGATACTAAAAACCAAATAATCTCTTATATTTGGAAAATTAAAATAAATGAAACCGCAAAATTTCCAGCTTTCAAAAATGATTTTCCAGAACTGAATCATAACGAAATGCAGTCTTATGAATTTGTAAAAAAATATCAAAATACATCAGATTTGTTTCACTTTATTTTTATAAAAGATTCTGATGCAAATTCAAAAATCTCAACTCGCTTTGAAGTTTTGGAGAATTTATTTGAAGAATATGGATTACCGGTGACATCTATTTATTTGGAAGGACAAACCAAATTTGAAAAAATATTTAATAATTTGATTTTATCGGATTGGTTTTCTTTTTTGTTGGCTCAAAAATATAATGTTGAACCAGAAAAAGTTGATTTTATTGAAAAATTTAAAAATAAAATATCTTAATTTTGTGCTATAATAAATATTTATTATATAAGCTTATTTAATTTTTACAAAAAATGAATCAAAAACAAAAAGATCAGCCAGTTTGGCAAGATATACAACAACATGATAGATATGTCGCGATTAGCGAACTTATAAGGGATAGTCAGCCAAATTCAATATACTATTCTTTGCTGGTTTTATCTTCAATCATCATTGCTTCTGGTGTTTTGCTTGCAAACTCAGCAATTTTGATTGGTGGTATGTTGGTGACACCCGTTTTGACACCTATTCTTTTACTATCTTTGGCGATTGTGACCTCAAGACCGATTGTAATAAAAAGAACTTCAAAATTGATTGCAAAATCTGTTGGTTTAATTTTCGCTATTTCTTTTATGGCGGGATTAATTTTTGGTGTTCCGGAAGATAAAGAATTTTTTAATCATGCTATTTTCAACAACTCTTTACAAGCTGCATTTTTGTATTTTCTAGTGGCATTTGCTTCTGGTGTGGCTGCTACATTTGCATGGATTAGAAAAGAAGTTTCAAATATTTTGCCAGGAATTTCAATTGCCGTTTCACTTGTTCCGCCAATATCTTTAATTGGTGTTTGGCTTGCTCAAAACGAAATTCAGTTAGCGAGATATTTCTTATTAATATTTTTATTTAACATGATAGGAATAATAATGAGTAGTATGATTGTTTTTTCTCTTTTAAATTTTTATAAATCTGGAGATAATCTAAAAATAAATTCAGATCAAGACGATATTTTAAAATAAATATTAAAAAATATGAAAAAAAATAAAAAAATATTTCTTTTAATTTTGGGCACAGTATTTTTTGTATTGTTTTTGATTTGGTTTTTAAATTCATCAAAAGAGGGTCAAATTTATTCATCAAAAGAAAATTCGCAATCAAATACATATATTAATAAATATTATAATTTTAAATTTGATTTTCCAAAAAATTGGCAAATTTATGAAGATTTTTCTGAAAAAAATTCTGTTATCAAAATATATTCACCAATTCCATTTGTAAACATCTCAAATGAATTATCTTTTGATTATGATGCAATTTATATTTTTCCAATAGGATATTCTGGTCCAGAACCAATCTCAAAATTTCAAAATTCTGAAGATCTTTTAGGTCAAAATTCTGCAATTTCGCAGGTCACAGATTTTTTGCTGTTAAATGAAGATTTTTTTGCTAGAAAAATAACTTTTAAAGAACATCCTTCAAAATGGCATTTTTCGGGATCTGTTTGGGTTGTTTCAAAAATCAATGAGTTTGATTTTGTTTGTTTGAGAAATAATCAACAAATTGATTTGGAAAAATGCAATGTGTATTCCGGAGATTCAATTATTTATTCTGGAAAGATAAATAAACAAATTCAAGAAATTCAGTCAAAAATTATTAGTTCATTTAAATTTATAAAATAAAAATATGTCAAAAGAATGGTATAATCATGATGTTCAAAAAATCCTAAAACAGTTTAATGTGTCTGCCGATCGTGGTTTGACCAAAATTAGAGTTGAAGAATATAAAAAACAGTATGGAGAAAATATTCTTTCAGAAGAAAATAAAAGAACCATTTTTGATATATTTATAGATCAATTCAAAAGCCCTTTAATTTATGTTTTATTGTTTGCTTTGGTCATTGTGACTTTGTTGGGTGATTTTTTAGAATCCATAATTATTGCTTTTGTAATATTGCTAAATTCTATAATTGGAACGATTCAAGAGGGTAAAGCTCAAAATACTTTGTCTGCTCTAAAAAAACTCGTCAAAAGTTATGTAACTGTATTGAGAGACGGTATTGAGCAAAGGGTTCCTGATTACGAACTTGTGCCAGGAGATATTATTTTATTAAAAGACGGGGAAGCGGTCGGTGCTGATGCTAGATTAATTGAAAGTAATTTTTTGAAAGTCAATGAATCTTCTTTGACCGGTGAATCAAATCTGGTTTTAAAAATCTCAGAGCCAATTAGTGGACTTGAAGTGGGACTTGGTGACCGAATAAATATGGTTTTCAGGGGAACTTATGTTGTTTCTGGATTGGCAAAAGCGGTCGTTGTTGATACTGGTCTAAATACAGTTGTTGGAAAAATAGCCAAAAGATTAACCGGATTACAAATGGATGTGCCACTAAAGAAAAACATCTCAAATTTATCAAAGGTTATAGTGTGGTCTGTTTTATTTTTGTGTGTAATTATTTTTGCAAATCAAATGGCTAGAGGTTTTGATTTCATTAATTCTCTAAAAATTGTTGTTGCTGTGTCTGTTTCGGCCATTCCAGAGGGATTGCCGGTTGTTGTGACACTTGTACTGGCATCGGGGGTTTGGAGAATGAGTAAACAAAATGTTTTAGTAAAAAACCTACAAGCAGTAGAAGCTCTTGGACAGGCAAAAGTTATCGCACTGGATAAAACCGGAACAATTACCAAAAATCAAATGACTGTAGAAAAAATATTTTTTGATAACAAATTGTTTACGGTTAGTGGTGCGGGTTATGAACCAAAAGGTTCTTTAATTTTTGATAATAAAGTTGTAAATCATACAGAATACAAGGGGATGGAATTTTTATTTTTAGCCAGCTCTTTAACTGCTATTGCCGAATTTGATAAAAAAAATCAAGATTGGAATTTGACTTATGGCGATCCAACAGAAGCTTCTTTGATTATTTTGGCCAAAAAATTTGGATATGATAGAAAAGAATTGTTAAATAAATATCCGAAAATCCTTGAAATTCCTTTTGATATGGAAAACAAACATCACTCTATTGTAAATAAATTTGATAAGAATAAAAAAATATTATTTACAGCCGGTGGACCAGAATTAATTTTAAAAAAATGCCAAAAAATTTGGCTTAATGGTAAGACAAAGAAAATAACATCGGTAGATATAAAAAATTTAGAAAATCAATTATCTTTATTGATGTCTGATGGATATAGAATTTTGGCATTGGCAATGAATCAAAAAGCAACAGAAAATATAGATGCAAAAAATCTACCAGAAATGACATTTATAGGTTTTGTTGGAATCACAGATGCAATTAGACCAGAAGTTAAAGAATCTGTTTTATCTGTTAGAAATGCTGGCATGAAAGTTGTTATGATAACCGGAGATCATATAGATACTGCAACTGCTATAGCCAAAAAAGTATCTATTTTTCAAGATGGTGACGAGGTTTTGTCTGGTTCTCAAATACAAAATATGTCAGATGAACAATTATCAAAAAACATATCAAATGTGACGGTTTATGCTAGGGTAACACCAAATGATAAATTAAGAATAATTGAAGCATACAAAAAAAGAGGTGAAACTATTGCAATGACTGGTGATGGTGTAAATGATGCCCTATCTCTTGTCGCTGCTGATTTGGGTGTTGCTATGGGTAAAATTGGCACAGAAGTTGCAAGAGAGGCATCAGATATTATTTTATTGGATGATAAATTTGGAAATATTGTTAATGCTGCTGAAGAGGGAAGAAATATATATTTAACTATTAAAAAAACAATTTTGTATTTATTATCAACCGGTTTGGGTGAAATTATGGCCATAATGATTGCAATTGCGATAAATATTCCATTACCACTTTTACCAGCACAAATAATTTGGCTTAATTTGGTGACTGGATCTATTTTGGTGGCTGGTTTGGTTTTTGATCCAAAAGATAAAAATATAATGAAAGATTCTTTTAAAAAACCGAGCAAATATATTATTGATTTTAATATGGGAATTAGAATATTTATAATTGCTATTACAATATCTATAACAACAGTAATTTTATTTTCTAATTATTTTACAAATGATATTGTAAAGGCATGGACAATGTCTTTGGCTGTATTATCTATGTTGCAATGGTATAACATTTTTAATGTTCGTTCCGAAAAGAAAACAATATTTTCAAAAGAAACATTTACAAATATCTATTTGTGGATTGGTTTATTTATAGTATTAATACTTCAATTATTTGCTATATACAATCCATTTATGCAAAAAGCTTTAAATCTAACTGCTTTAGGTTTGGGGGAGTGGGCGATTATTATTGTTGTGGGATTAATTATTGTTTTAGTTGAAGAAATTAGAAAAAGTATTTATAGAAATTTTGTCTATAAAAAAGCCAACTAAGCCATTTTTGGTTTTTTTATAACCTGAATAACTTTTCCATTTATCATAAAACTATCATCCTCGTGAATATATATTGGGGGAATGTCTTTTGTTGATTGAGAGACTAGTACAACCTGATTATGATCGTCATCCCAAATATATTTTTTTATATTTGCCATATCATCTATTACAGACAAAACAACATCACCATTTTTGGGGTTTGTATCTTCGCTATCAATTATCAAATAATCTCCATCTTCTATGTTTTTTCCATCAACAATTGCATTATTCATTGATAAACCGCGAGCTTTTATTGCAAATATTCTTTTACACTTTTTTAAAATATTTTTGGATATTTTTAGATATCCTTCTATATTTTCATTTGCAAATATGGTTGCGGGACCACAATTTGCGGTTCCAACAATCGGAACATTAATTAAATTTTTTTGAACACCTGTTCCTCGAAAAATTTTTTCTATGGTTTTTGTTTTTGAATTAATTTTTATTAAACCTTTATTTTGTAATTGGGTAAGGTGATGCTTTATTTTTTGAGGGAATTTTTCTTCGACCAACTCGGCTATTTGTCTAAGGGTCAAACCGTTTAAATTTTGATTTTCTAATAATTTTAATATTTTTTCTTGTATTTTATGCATTTTTTTAATTTATTTTTTGATAATAAAAACCGATATTGTTAACATATTATAACTTAATTCTAGAAAAAATTAAATAGTTATCCACACATATATAAAACTTGACAGAGTTTACAAATAAATCACCGTATTTTATTGAATAAAAATTTCATATTTTGATTCAATCTGATATAATTATTTCATATGCACAATAAAGAAAATTTAAAAAAATATTTTAGAGCGGTTAATTATTTATCAACAGCACAAATCTTTTTACAAGATAATTTTTTATTAGAAGAACCACTAAAACCAAATCATATCAAAGCCAGATTGCTTGGACATTGGGGAACTTGTCCTGGAATAAGTTTTGTATATTTATTTTTAAACAAATTAGCTTCAGAAAAAAAACAAAGCATTATGTATGTTGTTGGACCTGGACACGGATATCCTGCTGTACAAGCAAATCTATTTGTTGAAGGAACTCTAAAGGAATATTATCCAAATGCCACAATCGATCAAAATGGTGTCGCTTATATCTCAAAAGAGTTTAGTTGGCCGTATGGTTTTCCAAGTCATTCAAGCCCGCATACTCCTGGTGTTATACTTGAAGGTGGAGAACTTGGATATTCGCTATCAACCTCTTTTGGTGCTGTGTTAGATAATCCAGAACTTCTAGTGACATGTCTTGTTGGTGATGGAGAAGCAGAAACCGGACCAATTGCCACATCTTGGCACATAAACAAATTTATTAATCCAAAAAACGATGGAGCAGTTTTGCCAATACTTCATTTGAATGGATACAAAATATCTGGACCAACTGTTTTTGGTCGAATGTCAGATGAAGAATTACAAAAATTATTTGAGGGATATGGATATAAAGTTTATTTTGTAGAAGAAGAAAGTGAATCTGTGGCTAATTCAAAAATAGATCAAAATTCCAAATTTAATTCCGAAGATATTTTTGATCAAATGGCTTCTGTTATGGATTTGGCTTATTCAGATATTTTAGAAATTCAAAAAAATGCTAGAAATGGTGGAAAAATAGAAAAACCAAAATGGCCAATGATAATTTTGAGAACACCAAAAGGTTGGACAGGAACACAGTTTTTACACGGCAAAAAAGTAGAAGGAAATCATTATTCACATCAAGTTGTTGCAAAAGAACCAAGAATAGATAATGAAGAATTAAAAGCATTAGAAAACTGGCTACTTTCTTATAATTTTAATGAGTTATTTGATAAAGAAAGTGGATTTATAAAAGAAATCACACAACAAATTCCTCCTTCAGATTTGAGAATTGGTAAAAACAAACATGCTTTTGGTGGTCCGGATGTTTACAAACCACTAAAACTTCCAGATGTTTACAAGCATCAAGAAGAATTAAAAAGACCAGGATTTGTTGGTTCAAGTTCAATGAGAAGAATTGGTGAATACATGAATGATGTTTTCAAATTAAATTCTAATAATTTTAGATTTTTCTCACCAGATGAAACATATTCTAATAAATTAGATAAAATATTTGAAACCACAAAAAGAGTTTTTGTTTGGCCTCATCAAGAATTTGATGAAGATATGTCGGTTGATGGAAGAGTTATGGAAATGTTATCCGAGCACACACTTCAAGGTTTAATGCAGGGATATATTCTGACTGGTAGGCATGGCTTTTTTGCATCTTACGAGGCATTTATTCAAATAGTTTCAAGTATGGCCGATCAATATGCAAAATTTATTCATCAGTCCAAAGAAATTCCATGGAGAGGCACAATACCATCATTTAATTATATCTTGACATCGTCTGGTTGGAGACAGGAACATAATGGTTTTTCTCATCAAAATCCTGGTTTTATTGATAATGTTTTACAAAGGCAGGGTGATTTTATAAATGTTTATTTTCCGGCAGATGGAGCATCGGCTTTGGCTGTAACTGAAAGAGTATTAAAAAGCACAAACGGTATCAATGTAATTGTGGCAGGTAAAACAGTCGAACCAAGATGGGTTGATGTTGATCAGGCGAAACAGCATTTAGCAGAAGGTTTGGCTATTTGGAAATTTGCCAGTCAAGATGATCCGGATATTGTTGTTGTTGGAATTGGAGATTATTTAACAAAAGAAGCACTTGCTGGTATAGAATTAATAAAAAAAGAATTACCAGAAATAAAAACTCGATTCGTAAATATTATTTCTATTTCTCACTCTGGATTTGGAGAGGGTGGCAATACTCTATCAAAGCCAGACTTTGAAAGATTTTTCACAAAAGACAAACCGGTAATCATAAATTATCACGGATATCCACAAACCATAAAACAAATTTTGTTTGATTATTCTGATAATCCAGAAAGATTTGAAGTAAATGGTTATATTGAAAACGGTTCAACAACAACCCCATTTGATATGATGATTAGAAATAAAACTAGCAGATATGATGTTTTGTCTGATGCATGCAATCTTTTATTAAAAGATGGTAAAATATCAAAAGAACAATCAGAATTAGTTATTGAAAAATACAAAAATAAATTAATAGAACATCGAGAATTTATCAAAAAATATGGTGTAGATCCTGACGAAATTGAAAATTGGCAATGGAATACTAAAATTTAATTTTTTTAAAAAATGAAAAAAACAATTATTGTAAATAACGGAAGTACTTCCAAAAAATATGCTTTTTATAATGACAGAGAATATTTATTTTTTTGTCATTACGAAGAAACTCCTGATGGTTTTATTGTAAATGAAAAATTTAAAGAAGTTTCAAAAGAGCAAAAAATAGACAAAGAAACTTTTCACTCTAGTTTTTCAAATTTTATAGATAAATTATTAGAATATCAATTAATAGATTCAGAAGATGACATAAATGCTATTGCAATTAGAATTGTTGCTCCAGGAATTTATTTTCAAGATCATAAAATAATTGACGAAGAATATCTTTTAAAATTAGATGATGTTTATAATTTGTCTCCACTTCATTTAAAACCCGTAAAAGATGAATTATTTAACATAAAAGAAAGATTGGGTGATATAAAAATTGTTGGAATAAGTGATAGTGCTTTTCATAAAAATTTACCAGAAGTAGCAAAAATATATGCTTTTCCAAAAGAAATAGTCAAAAAAAATCAACTTTACAGATATGGATATCACGGAATATCAGTAAATTCTGTTTATGATAAATTTGTTCAAAAATACGGAAATACTTCAAAAATTATAATTTGTCATCTTGGTGGAGGTTCAAGTGTAACTGCCATAAAGGACGGCAAAAGTATTGAAACTTCTATGGGTTTTTCTCCGCTTGAAGGAATGCCAATGGCTTCAAGGGTTGGTTCGGCCGATCCAAATGCTCTTATTGCTGTTATGGAATCAGAAGATTTTGATACAAAAGAATTACAAGAATTTTTGTACAAAGAATGTGGAGTAAAAGCGATAAGTGGTATATCTGCAGATACAAGGGTTTTGATAGAAGAAGCTCAAAAGGGAAATCATGATGCCAATTTGGCTTTAGATTTTTTTGCTTATAATTTACAAAAAAATATCGGAGCATATTATGCTGTTTTGGGTGGTTTAGATGCTTTGATTTTTACGGGCACAATAGGAGAAAGATCGGCCGAAATGAGAAGAAGAATTTTGGAGAAATTAGAAGTATTTGGTCTAAAGGTAGATCATTCAAAAAACAAAATTACAATTAATGGCGAGGGTCTGATACAAGACACAAATTCAGTTACAAAAATTGCTATTTTAAAAACTGCTGAAATAGAAAAAATGGCAGAAATAGCATTTGATATTGTCTAAAAAAGTGTTATAATAACCAGATTATGAAAATACACAAAAACTTGAAAATCGGTGCTATTGGTATTGTTTTGATATTGGTATTTATTTTTATTTTAAATAATTTCGGAAACAAAAATAATTACAAAATATTTGAAGTCAAAAATGCTGATTTATCTATAACAACTCAGGTCTTTGGAAGAGTTGTTCCGGCCGAAGAAATTAATTTGGCATTTGAAAATACTGGTCGAATAAGTGTAATAAATTTCAGAATAGGTGATGAGGTTAGGCAGGGTGATATTATTGCAAAATTAAATACCGCTGAATTAAATAGTGAAATTGATCAGGCGATTGCAAATCTTGAAAGTCAGGAAGCAAAATTAAAAGAAATTACCGGTAATTCTGGAGAATTTAATAACAAAATACAAAGTAATAGGGAAATATTATTAAGTCGACTAAAAAAATCTTTTATTTTGGCTGATGATGTGGTTAGAAATCAAATAGACTCTTTTATAATAGAACCAAATAATAGATTTCCCGAATTTGATGCTTCGCTTTCAAATTTTTTCGTTAGAAAAGATATAGAAGAAAAAAGATATCAAATAGGACAAATGCTTATTGATTGGAAAAAACAAGTAGACGATTTATCAAATGAAAATGTCTCTCTACCTCAATCTCAAAAATTTATAGAAAATCTAAAACAAATTGAAAATTTACTTTCTACTATTTCTACAAATTCAAGTGATTTTAATCCAACACAATCAAAAACAAAACAACAAATAGATTCATATCTTGCAGGAATTAGTCAGTCCAGAAATTCAATTGCTGGAGCTATTCTTGATATAAACAATGCCGTTGAATCATTAAGATCTGTCGAAGCAGAGATACCAGTGATACAGGCCAATGTAAATAGTGCCAGAGCTTCTATTGATAGATTAAATGCTCGAAGCAGTAATTTTGTTATTAGAGCACCTTTCGATGGTGTTATCACCGGTAGACATGTAGAGCTTGGGGTTGTTGTAACTGCAGGACAAAAAGCTTTTTCAATGATTAGTAACAAATCTTTAGAAATTGAAAGTTTTGTGCCAGAAATAAATATCGCAGGAGTTGATGTTGGTGATGTGGCAATGGTTACTTTGGATGCATTTGGAAAAGATCAAATTTTTGAAACTGTTATTTCACATATAGATCCAAGAGAAACAATCAAAGATGGTGTCACCACTTATAGAATTTTGTTAAATTTTGTTAATTTCAACAAAAATATTTTATCAGGAATGTCGGCAGAAATAGAAATTGAAAAAGAAAAAATAATAGATCAAGTTATTATTCCAAGATATCTAATTCAACGAGAAGACGGTCAAAATTATGTAGATGTTATGGCTGGTAAAATAATAGAAAGAAAAAAAATTGAATTGGGACAAAGAGATAATAAGGGCAATGTAATAGTTTTGTCCGGATTATCTGCTGGAGACAAGGTTGTTGTGCCACAATAAAATGATTGATTTAAAAAATATAAAAGTAGCCTGGTTTTTGGGTTCAAGACAAATAAAAAGGGCCTCTATTTGGACCAATGTTTTGATAGTTATTATTATGATTTTGACCTTTTTGAATTTGGTGGTCGTGTCAGGTCTTTTGGTTGGCCTGATTGAAGGTTCGGTAAATGCAAATAAAAAATATTATACAGGCGATATTATAATTTCAAAATTAAAAGAAAATAATTCTATTTTAAACAGTCGAAGTATTATTGCTAATATTGAAAATACTCCAGGTATCAAAGCATATTCTGCCAGATATTTGGTTTCTGGTAGGGTAGAATCAAATTATCAATCAAGAACAAATTTTGATGATGTACCAGAAGAAGTTGGTACAATTATTGTTGGTGTAAATCCCGAAAATGAAAATGCGGTTACCAACATACAAGATTTGATTATAGAAGGTGAATTTATAGAGTCAGACGATTTTGATCAGGTTGTTTTGGGAGCTTTTTTGTTAGAAAAATATTTGGATATTACATCACCAGGATTTTTGGTTCTTAGAAATGTTGAAATTGGTTCAAAAATTAGAATAAAAATAGGAGATAGTGTCAGAGAAATGACCGTAAAGGGTATTACAAAAGGCAAAGTTGACGAAACCGACAGAAGAATTTTTATGAATGATACTCAACTTAGATCTATGATCGGCAGAAGCGATTTAAATGTTGGTGAAATATCTATTGTGACTGATAGTTCAACAACACCGGACAGGGTTAGAGATATTTTGATTAATAATGGTTTGGATCAATTCGCTCAAATTCAAACTTTTGAAGATGCTCAACCAAAATTTCTACTTGATATAAAAAGAACTTTTACTTTGCTTGGTACAATAATTAGTTCAATTGGATTGACTGTTGCTGCTATAACTGTTTTTATTGTGATTTTTATAAATGCAATTACTCGTAGAAAATATATTGGAATTATGAAAGCAATTGGAGTCGACGGAAAGGTTCTTGAAATGGCTTATGTATTCCAATCTCTAATTTATGCAATCATCGGTTCTATTTTTGGATTAGTTTTGGTATACGGATTGCTCATCCCTTATTTTGATAAAAATCCAATAAATTTCCCATTTAGTGATGGAATTTTGGTTGCTCCGTACGGAATTACAACTATCAGAGTTATGATTTTGATTATTGTGACTGCTTTGGCTGGATATATTCCCGCAAGAATAATTATTGCCAAAAATACATTAGATTCAATACTTGGTAGAAAATAATTTTTAATAAAAAAATGAAAACAATTATACAAGCTAATAAAATAATAAAAACTTTCAAAAATGGTGAAATAGAAACACCGGTTTTGAGAGGTGTTGATTTATCTGTTCGAGAAGGTGAATTTTTGTCGATTATGGGTAGATCTGGAGCAGGAAAAAGTACACTCATGTATCAACTGAGTTTGTTAGACGATCCCACATCTGGTAATTTAAATATAGACGGAGTTGATGTTTTGAAATTATCAAATAAACAAAAAACTAATTTTAGATTGGAATATCTTGGATATGTTTTTCAAGATTATGCTCTAGTTCCAGAATTGACCGCAGTGGAAAATGTTTCATTGCCACTTTTGATGCGAGGAGTTGAACCAAAAGAAGCTTTCAAAAAATCAGAGGAAATTTTGAATGAACTTGATTTGAGGCATCATTCTAGTAATTTACCAAGTCAATTATCTGGAGGAGAGCAACAAAGAGTTTCTATCGCAAGAGCAATTGTTGATGAACCAAAAATCATTTTTAGCGATGAGCCGACCGCAAATCTTGATTCTGTTTCAGCCAGAATTGTAATTGATATTTTAAAAAAATTAAATAAAAAAGGTCAAACAATAATTATGGTGACTCACGAAGAAGAATATGGTGCTGAAACAGATAGAATAATTCGACTTTCTGAGGGTTTAATAGAAAAAGAAGAAATTTTGAATAAAAGCAAATTTGTATAAATTTTCTGATTTCTGTGTTAAAATTGATAATCTATGAGAATAGATGAACATATAAAATTAGATTATCATGATGTTTTATTGAGACCAAAAAGAAGCACTCTTAGATCAAGAAAAGATGTTGTTTTAGAAAGAACTTTTTCTTTTTATCATTCTCCAAAAAAATGGACCGGATTACCAATAATGACTGCCAACATGGCAACTTGCGGTACTTTTGGTATGGCAGAAGAATTATCAAAATACAAAATAATCACAACATTTCACAAATATTATTCTGTTGATGATTACAAAAAATTTTTTAAAAAATTTGATAATCCAGATTATGTTTGCTACACACTTGGGATAAGAGAAGAAGATATAGAAAAAATTAAAAAAATGAAAAAAGCAAAACTAATGGAAAATTTTTCTTTTATTTGCATTGATGTTCCAAATGGATATCTTCAAAGATTTTTGGAAAGTGTAAAAATGATAAGAGAAATGTTTCCAAAGCATATTATTATTGCTGGAAATGTTGTAACTAATGAAATGACAGAAGAAATAATTTTGGCCGGAGCAGACATTGTAAAAATTGGAATTGGTCCGGGTTCTGCATGCACAACAAGAAGAATGACCGGGGTCGGATATCCTCAATTATCTGCGGTCATAGAATGTGCCGATGCTGCACATGGTGTCGCTAATGATAGGGGTGTCGGTAGAATAATAGCCGATGGTGGTCAACAATATATTTCCGATATTGCCAAAGCTTTTTGCGGCGGTGCTGATTTTAATATGTGTGGGTCTTTATTTTCAGGTTTTGCGGAAAGTGACGGGGAGTTAGTAGAAAAAAATGGTCAAAAATACAAAGAATATTTTGGCTCATCTTCAAACAAGGCTATGTCTGAATTGTATGGTAAAAAAGATTCTCATAGGGCAAGTGAGGGTAGATATGCCTTGATTCCTTACAAGGGAGAAATAAAATTCTTCATTCAAGATTTACTCGGTTCTCTTAGGAGTACAGCCACATATATTGGAGCAAGACAACTAAAAGAATTTCCAAAAAGAGCTACTTTTATAAAAACAAACAGACAGCTAACGACATATTTGGAACAATATGATACGGGTCAATAATTTGTTATAATTTTTTTATGAAAACCGAAAAAATTACATTGAGCAGAGAACAAATGCATCAAAGACATTTAGGTATTATGTTGGGCAAAATTGTTCCACAAAATAGGATTGAAAATCAAATGAGATTGGTCGCTGATTATGCCAGAATTATTTATGCTGATACACCAGAAAAATTAAACTTAGAATCTGGTGATTTTAGAAATCAAATTATGTTTGATTGGGCAAAAGATGGCGACGAGTCACTTTCTAGATACTATAAAGACATAGAAGATTCTGATGAGTTTTATACACATCATAGAATTAAGGGAAATATTTTAAATATTACAATTCAAGATGTTTTGTATTTTAAAGATAATGGTAGATTGCCAGAACACTAATAATTAAATTAAAATTTTTAAAATAAATTAAATAAAAAAAGCGTGTCTTGTATTTGGGACACGCTTTTGGCTTTTCACTACTGGTGAAAAGCTACAATCGCAACACCTTCTCGGTGTACGAACCATCATTCATATAATGGATGATGGTTACCCCTTTTTGGTCGGAGTGGGTAATACTCCGGAAGCCAACCTTGCCGGCTTTTTGTTCCGGTGAGCCTGGCTCATACCGGAACATCCTGATACCGCCATGAATCTGGGTGGTGGCATCGCCCCATGGTGCTTCCACATGATTGTTTGCGACATGGTGGTCGCGATCCTGTGTGGATGGGGTGGCCGGCTTCGGTTTTGGCTTCGAAGCCGGTTTTGCTGGTGGTGTTTCTTGCACCACTGTATAATAATTCTTCTCGTCTTTGCAGCCGAGAAGAATGCTACAGAACAAAAGACCCAAAACTAAAAAATACCATTTCTTCATCTTTCCTCTCCCTTTCTGCCGAATAAAGTCGGCAACTTTTTTAAGGTACTATTTAACATCCAAAAACAAAACAGGTTTTTGGAATCTGTTATATTATAACATATTTAATATTTTTGTCAAAACATCTTTACTACAAATTCCCTAGAGAAATGCAGTTGCCGTTGATGATGATAACTTCTGAATTACTTTTTATTTTTCCAGACTAAATATGTTGATAAAGTTAAAATAATTAAAATCGCAATTATTATCAGTAAAATGTCTGGTTTTATGTCTGTTATTAATCTTTTTTCAATTAAATTGTCTAAAATAGTTTTACCTAAATATTTAGGGGTTACAACAGGAACATTGTTTTCAAGTTTGACATAATATCCGTTTCCGCCAATTATCAGATTTCCAATTTCTAAATTTGGTTTGTGATATATTTTATTTTTTAAATAAAGTGGTTCTGTGGGAATTCCAGCCAAATATGTCGGAACTAGTTTGGTCATATTCAAAAAACCTAGACAATTACCATTTTGTTTTATTTGTTTTTCAAGATTATTTTCAATAAAACCAGTGTCGCATATTTCTTGATTTTCTTTCGAAATATCAAGATCAGAATAGTTTTTGTGATCTATAAAGTATTGTTGAATTGCTTTTTCTAAAGTATTTGAATCTGTTAATCTTTGCGAATCATATGATTTTGAAAATATATATGGTGGATTTAGATATATTGTAATAATCGCAAATAAGATTGTTAATATTGCAATTACAATTAAAATTTCTAAAAGTGTAAAACCTTTATTTTTCATGTTATCATAATAACATATTTATTAATTTAAATTTATAATAATAAACATTTTTAAAATGAAAGAAAAACCGCAAAATAATTTTTTTTGGTCAATAGAAAAAGAAGAAATTGCCAAAATATTCCAAACAGATTTATCTGTTGGAATTTCAAATGAACAAGCCGAAGAAAGATTAAAAAAATTTGGTTTTAATGTTTTTGGTGAAGCCAAAAAGTTCTCAAAATTTAAAATACTATTATCTCAATTTAAAAGCCCTTTGATTTTTATTTTGATTATTGCCGGTATCGCAACTTTATTTTTAAAAGAGTGGTTTGATGCTTTTATTATATTTTTGGCAATTTTTGTAAATGCTGGACTTGGTTTTTATCAGGAAAACAAAGCTGAAAATGCATTAGCTCATTTGAGATCTTATATTCAACAAAAAACTAGAGTAATTAGATCTGGTAAAGAAATTGAAATTGATGTTCATAATGTTGTTATTGGAGATCTTGTTCATCTTTCAAGCGGTGATCGTGTTCCTGCTGACTGTCGTGTTATTTTTGAAAACGAATTATCTGTCGATGAATCTATTTTGACAGGAGAATCTTTATCGGTTCAAAAAGATTCTGCCGTTTTATCTGAAGCTACACTTGTTGCAGATAGAAAAAATATGGTTTTTGGTGGAACATTGGTTACAGAAGGAAAAGCGACGGTAATTGTGGTTGCGGTTGGAAAGGATACGGAAATTGGCAAAATTGCTGATTTGGTTATAGAGACAGAACAAGAAAGAACACCTTTGCAAAAAGCAGTTTCAAAATTGGCATGGGTCATCGCTTTTGCATTGTCTTTTATTGTGGCCGGTGTCTTTGCCTTGGGCATATACAGAGGAGAACCAATATTTGATATGTTTTTAATGTCGATAGCTGTTGCTGTCGGTGCTATTCCGGAGGCTTTACCTATTGGATTGACGGCAGTTTTGGCGGTTGGAGTTCAGAGATTAGCTCAAAAAAAGGGAATTATGAGAAATTTGGCAGCTGCAGAAACACTTGGTTCAACATCTGTAATTATGACAGATAAGACTGGAACACTCACTGAAGCCAAAATGAGTTTGGTTGATATTTTTACATTAGAAAATCTATTATCTGCTGATTTGATAAATTCTAAGAAAAAAGATTCTAGTAATTTTTCTTTAGAACAAAAAGAGATTTTGTTATTATCGTCTATGAATACAGATGTTTTGATTGAAAATGAGCAAGATAATCCAAATGATTGGAAAATAAACGGAAATGCATTAGAGTCAAATATTGTAAAATCTTCTGCTTTAAATAATTTAGATATAAAAACTTTTAAAAAAGATTGTAATTTTGAAATTGTTTTACCGTTTAATTCAAAAAATAAATTCTCAATTTCTCTTGGTCATGTTTCTTTACAAACAAAAATATCTGGTAGAAAAAATGGTCCAGCTTTTGTTTTTCTTGGTGCTCCAGATATTATTTTGAAAAAATCAAAAATGGATAAAAACGAGTATCTTCAGGTCTTACAAAATTTAGAAAATTTAAGTAATGAAGGTAAAAGAATTTTGGGAGTTGCGGTCAAAAATATTCCAGAAAATTTTAATCATAAAAATATAAAATTTGAAGAAGTTGATGATCTTACATTTGTTGGGATTTTGGCATTTTATGATCCGATCAGAAAAACTGTTCCTGGGGCCATAAAACAAATGACAGATTATGGTGTAAAAGTTGTTATGGCAACTGGAGATTTGAAAGGAACAGCTTCTGCTGTTGCTCGAAATATTGGTTTTAAAATCGGTGAAAATGAAGTCTTGTCTGGTGATGAAATTAGACAAATGTCTGATGAAGAATTAATGAAATCTCTCGATCTTGTAAAAGTTTTTGCTCGAGTAACACCAGAAGACAAGTTGAGAATTGCAAAACTATATCAAAAAAGGGGAGAAGTCGTTGCAATGACAGGTGATGGTGTAAATGATGCACCTTCTTTAAAAGCGGTAGATATAGGAATTGCAGTTGGTTCAGGAACAGATGTTGCAAAAGGTGTGTCCGATTTAGTTTTGTTGGATAATAATTTTGAAACTATAGTTTCTGCAATAGAAGAAGGAAAATTAATGCTTCGCAACATTAGAAAAATTTTCGTTTATTTGATGTCAAATTCTTTAGATGAGGTTATTTTAATTGGTGGAAGTTTGATATTGAATTTGGCTCTACCGCTAACTGCTGTTCAGATTATCTGGGTTAATTTTTTCACCGGTAGTTTACCAGCGGTAGCATTTGCTTTTGATAATGAAAAATATCAAGATCTTGGTGTGTCCAAAAAACATACAGAAAAAAAAGTTTTTAATAATCAGGTAAAGTTTTTGACTATTGCAATCGGATTATTTAATGCTTCGGTTTTATTTTTTACATATTGGTTTTTGATGAATAAAACAGATTTTGATCCGCTAAAAATTAAAACATTTATTTTTGCCTGCTTTTCTTCTTATATATTGTTTGTGGCATTTTCTTTGAGAGGTTTAAGTCGGCCAATATTTTCTTACAATATATTTTCTAATAAGTTTTTGGTATATGGAGTTATTGTCGGATTGATTCTTTTGTCTATAACTATTTATACACCGTTTTTGCATGGTATTTTTGGAACGACAGCTCTTGGATTGGGTTGGGTTATTGCGATTTGTGTTTGGATTATTATAACTGTTTCTATTGTTGAATTTGCTAAGTGGATATTTTATCGAAGACAAGAAGCATAAAACCCATTGGTTTTTTTGATTATAAATGTTAATATAAAATTTATTATTTATTTAAATTAAATTTGTTATGGATAAAAAAATAGTTATTATTTCAGTTTTACTTACCGCAATTGTTTTGATTTATGGTGTATTTTGGTTTAATAAAAAACAAAATCAAGATTTTGTAATTTTGTCAGATTCTCAAATCGAGCAATTGGCAGAAAATACTATTTTGTATTATGGCGATGGTTGCCCAGCATGTGCTCAACTTGAAGAAATAATTAAGGAAAGAGATATTAGAAATCAGATTTCAATTATAGAAAAAGAAATTTATAAAAACAAAAATAACTCTAGTGAGTTAATGTCAGTCTCGCAATATTGTGGAATTGATCCTGCTGTGGTCGGAATTCCTTTTTTGTTTGACGAGGGAGAGTGTTTTGTTGGTGTTCCTGATGTTTTGGCTAGATTGGATTTAAAAATTTCAAAAACTGAAGAAATAATTTTGGAATAAAAAAATAAATATAAAATCGCTTGGTGGTGTGGAACCAAGCGATTTTTGTTTTTTGGGGAATATTTTATTCCATCCCCATTTAATTAATTTCGTCGACCCCGGTCTCAATCAGTAGGGTCGATCCTTTCGGTATCAAAACCGCACAACCGTATAAGGTTGGGATTTTGATTCGACCATCAGAAATGGTCGTCCAGCCCTTCTTGATTTCCACCTCGACGAAATTTTCGGTGGAATTATCTTTCCGCCACAGTTTTTCGAGCGGTTTTTTTCGAGCGACCCAGTCGCAGGAAGCCTCGATCACAATTCCGGCCAAGGAAATGGATTCGATTTTTCCAACAACTCGGTGAGTTCCTTTGGTGCCGGGAACTTTTCTGTTTACAACGATTTGTCCGCCGATATAGCGAGACAAAATGTTGTTGTTTAGCCTTTCGCCCCTTCGCAAAAGTGCCTCATAGCACATTTGCTCGTGACAGTTGCAGTAACTCATAACCTCTTCTCCTCTTTTATTTAAGAACTAACTTTTCTCTACACAGAGAAACTTTTTGTATAATACAACTTTATAATATTTTGTCAAATGAAACGAATTTATTTAAAAAAACATTTATTTAAAATCAAAATTTTGCAATTATTATTTTTTGTTATAATATTTAATTTATGAAAGAAGAAAAATTTATAAAAGATCTTTTAGAAAAAGCTGATATAAAAATTGGTGGTAATAGACCTTGGGATATAACTGTTACAGATAATCGTTTTTATAAAAGAGTATTGATTGACAGATCAATTGGTCTTGGGGAATCTTACATGGAAGGATATTGGGAATGTCAAAGTTTGGATGAGTTTTTTAATAAACTACTATCTTCCAATATTAAAAATCAAATTAAATATTTAATAAATCCGTCAATAATTTTTACATTAATAAAATCAAAAATTTTTAATAGACAAACAAAAAAAGGTGCCTTGGAGGTTGGTAAAAAGCATTATGATATTGGAAATGATTTTTATGAAAAAATGTTAGACAAAAGAATGGTTTACACTTCTGGTTATTGGAAAAATTCATCTAATTTAGATGATGCTCAGGAAGAAAAAATGGACTTGATTTGTAAAAAAGCAGACTTGAAACCTGGAATGAAAATTTTGGATATTGGTTGTGGTTGGGGTAGTTTTGTAAAATTTGCAACCGAAAAATATGGAGTAAAATCTGTTGGAATAACAATTTCAAAAGAACAACTAGATTATGCACAAAAAAATGTTTCTGGATTAGATTGCGAAATAAGATTTCAAGATTATCGTGATGTTGATGAGAAGTTTGATGCTATAGTTTCTGTGGAAATGTTTGAGGCGGTTGGACAAAAAAATTTTAGAAAATATATGGAAGTCGCTCACAAAAATTTGAAAAAAGGTGGCAAATTTGTAATTCAAACCATTGGAACTCATGACACTTGTTTTTATAAATATGATCCGTGGATTGATAGATACATTTTCCCCAACGGAACTTTGCCTTCACAAACAGAATTTGTTGATTCTATAGAAAATTTATTTGTTATAGAACATTGGGAGAATTTCCGACATTATTATGATTTGACTTTAATGAATTGGTTTAATAATTTTGATAAAAATTGGCATCTTTTTAAAGATGTTTACGGCGATAAATTTTATAGAATGTGGAAATATTATTTATTGTGTTGTGCTGGTAGTTTTCGTTCCGGAAACATTCAAGAATGGCAAATTGTATTGTCAAAAGGGTAAATTTCTCAAAATTTTCATTTAGAAATAACGGGGAGTTTTTTCAAAAAAACTTTATCGTCTATCAAATCAATAATAATTTTTGCTACAGTTTTTCTTGAAATAAAAGTTTTGGCCGGACCGTTTTCTGTTAATGTATATTTTTCAATTTTATTTATATTTGTTAATTTCAAAACTCTCAATATTGTCCAATCCAAATCCGTATTTTTTAAAATGTTATAATGATTTATACCGTCACTTATTCTTTTAGAATCAACTTTTTTTATTATAAAATTTGCTAATTTATCAATCAAAGATATTTTATCACCAGAAATTCTAACCCCTGTTCCAGTCAGGCTAATTATTCGTTTTACATTATATTTTTTCATAGAATTTATAATGTTTTTTATGGCAAGAGTTTGCAACTCCGAATTAGAATTTTTTTTGTGACCGATTACACTAATTACACAATCGCAATTTTCTATATTTTTATCAACATCATTTTGATTTAAAATATCCCCAACAATATAATTTATATTTTGGAAATTTGATGATGTTGAAGTGTTTTTTCTAATCAATGCTTTTATTTTATAGTTTGAATTATTTGAAACAATTTCCAAAATATTTTTTCCAGTTTGACCAGTTATTCCAAAAATAGCAATTTTTATCATGTTTTAAATTATATCAAAAAATACAATATTTTGATATGCTATATGATATGAATCTAACACAAGATTTGTTAAAAAACGGTAGAGCCACAAAACTAAATGACAAAGAACCTTCTTTAAAAGGTCCAATAATATATTGGATGAATAGGGAAATGAGATTAAATGATAATTGGTCTTTGTTGTTTGCCAAATCTCTGGCAGAGCAAAACAAAACAAATTTGATATTGTGTTATAATCTGGTGACTAATTTTTTGGGATCACAAAACAGACAATTTGAATTTAAAAAAAGTATTTTATCTCAAATCAAAAAAGACCTATCAAAAACAAAGTACGATTTTTTTGTTTTGGAAGATGAAAATGGTCAAAAAACAGCTGATCTAATTTTAAATTTTTGTAAAAAAAATAATGCATCTGGCTTGGTTACAGATTTTTCACCTTTAAAAATATGTCAAAATTGGAATTTGAAAATTAATCAAAAAATAACAATTCCATTTTTTGAAATAGATTCTCACAATATTGTACCCACAAAAATAGCATCAGATAAAAAAGAATTTGCTGCTTATACTTTTAGACCAAAAATATACAAAAAATTATCAGAATTTTTGATTGAATATCCAAAATCAGATTTCGATAGTTTTCATAATACTTCTGCTCAAAAAGTTTTGAATGAATTTTTGAACAAAAAATTACAAAATTATGCAACAGATAGAAACAATCCAAATATTTCAGGACAGTCAGATTTTTCTCCATTTTTACACTTTGGAGTTTTGTCTTCACAAAGAATAACTCTTGAGATTTGTAAAAAGGTTAATTTGAAAATAGAACAAATTTTGTCTGACAAAAAAAATAAAGCCAAAGTTAATTTGAGTCAAAAAATATCTTTTGCCGAAAGTGCTGGAGCTTTTCTTGAAGAGTTAATTGTTCGTAAAGAATTATCAGATAATTTTTGTTTTTATGAAAAGAATTACGATAATTTTTCTGGTTTTCCTGATTGGGCGAAAAAAACTTTAAATAAATCAAAAAAAGACAAAAGAGAATATGTTTATTCTAAAAAACAATTTGAACTTGCAAAAACTCATGATGATTTATGGAATGCTTGTCAGATGCAAATGATTAAAAGCGGTAAAATGCACGGATATCTCAGAATGTATTGGGCTAAAAAAATTTTGGAATGGAGTAAAGGCCCGGAAGATGCTTTAGAAATTGCTATTTATTTAAATGATAAATACGAAATGGATGGTAGAGATCCAAATGGTTATGCTGGAATTGCTTGGTCAATAGGCGGTGTTCATGATAGGCCGTGGTTTGATCGTCCAATTTTTGGTCAAATTAGATATATGGCATTAAGCGGGTGTCAGAAAAAGTTTGATGTCAAAAAATATATAAAAAATTGGAAAAATTAATTTTTTTATTTTAAATCTGTAAAAACAAAATATTTTTTGGAGGATTTTATAATTTTTGCGGGGCATTGATTGGTTGTTATTTTTGAAGATAAGAAATTTTCTAAAGAATTTTTTTTACTTGTTCCAAAAAATAAAGCAACACTAAATTTGGAGTTTTTTATTACATTTGGTGATAGACTAATCCTTGTTTTTGGCGGTTTTGGTGAATTGTGTATTTTGATATATTTGTTTGATTTGTTTGTTAAAGATTTTTGATGTGGAAAAAGACTTGCTATATGACCATCTTCTCCAACTCCAAAAAATATAAAATCAAGACGATTACCATTTTTTTTAAATTTTTTATTATATTCTGCTAAACCTTTTTCTATATCAAAATAATTTATATTTTCTTTGGGAATATTTATTTTTTCAATTAAATACTTTTTGATTATTAAAAAATTACTTTCCTCGTGATCTGATTTTACCCATCTTTCATCTGTCAAAAAAATATTTATTTTTGGCCAATTTACTTTTGTTTTTGTTAGAATTTTTAGAATGGGAATAATTGAGTTTCCACCACACAACCCCAAATTTATTTTTTCTGTTTTTGAAAACAAAAAATCAAAATTATTTTTTATAATTTTGGCAAAGTCATTTTTGTTTCTGATAATGGCCGACTCTTTTTTCATGTTTTTGTTTTAATTCAAATTTTGTTCATTATAACACAAATTTTTTTGAAAAAATAAAATTCACTTTATAAAAATGACATTTTTATTTTTTTCTGGTAAATTTATAGTAATGTCAGATTTATATTTTTTTAATACCTTAAATAGGAAAAAAGAACTTTTTATACCAATAAAAGATGATTTTGTCAAAATGTATGTTTGCGGACCAACTGTATATGGAGATCCGCACATTGGAAATGCTAGGCCAGCTATTGTTTTTGATTTGTTATATAGGGTTTTAATAAAAAAATACGGAATAAAAAATGTGGTTTATGTTAGAAATATTACAGATGTCGACGACAAAATAAATAACGAGGTAAAAAAACAAAAAATATCTCATGAGGTTTTGATTAAAAATGTCACAAAGGTTTATCATGACAACCTAAAAGATCTTTGTGTTTTGTCACCTAATTTTGAACCAAAAGTGAGCGAACACATAAAGGAAATAATTTCTTTTATCTCTGGTTTGATTGAAAAAAAATATGCCTATATCAAAAATGAACATGTCTTTTTTGATGTTTCCAAATATGCTGAATATGGAAAATTATCTAATCAAAATTTAAGTGATTTGATTGACGGTGTCAGAATTGAAATTTCAAAAGACAAAGAAGATTCAAATGATTTTGTTTTGTGGAAGCCGTCAGATTCAGAAACTATTGGCTGGGAATCTCCTTGGGGATACGGTAGGCCAGGTTGGCATATCGAGTGTTCAGCCATGTCTTTGAAATATTTGGGAGAAACATTTGATATACATGGTGGTGGTATAGATCTTGTATTTCCACATCATGAAAATGAAATTGCTCAAAGCACATGTTTGACTGACAAAAAAATGGCAAATTTTTGGATTCACAATGGATTAATAAATATAAATAATGAAAAAATGTCAAAATCTCTTGGTAATTTCTTAACCGTAAATTCTCTTTTAGAAAAGTGGGATGGAGCAATTATTAGATTAGCTCTAATTTCTTCACATTATCGGTCACAAATAAATTGGACAGATGACTTATTAAAAGAAACAAAAGAAAAAATAACAAAGTGGTCAAATGCAATAAAAAATGTTTCTATTGCAAAAGATCCTGAAGAATCTTTTTTTGCTTTTTTATATGATGACTTGAATACACCAAAAGCTTTGGCATATCTTTCAAATCTATACAAATTGGCATTGGGTGGTGATATTGATTCTGCAGAAAAACTTTTGGGTGGAGCAATGTTTTTGGGTATTGATTTGAAGGCTTTTTATAAAAAACTAGAATCAAATAGCATTTCGGATTTGGAAGTGCAAAAAAATATTGATTTGAGAAATAAATATCGTGCCGAAAATGATTTTGTGAAAGCGGATCAAATAAGAGTTTTTTTGAAAGAAAAGGGAATTGATCTTCTTGATAAAAATGATAAAACTGATTGGATTAGAGGTTGATTTTTGAAAAATAATTTTTTGTATGAAAAATATTTTAAATTATTTTAAAAAAAATGAAAAATATATTGGTCCAATTTTTATGTTTGGTGGATTTTTTATTGACAGTTTAACTTTACGAAGATCAGACTTGTTAGCAGAAAATTTACTTTTGCTTTTTTATCTTTTGTTGGCCGGAATTATTATAATGGTAATTAATAAATACCAACAATCAAGATATGTTTCAATTTTTAATTTTCTTTTATTTTTCACATTCGGGGGACTGTTTAGTGTTTTTACTGTTTTTTATGTGAGAAGCTCAGCAATATCAGCAAGTTGGCCATTTTTAATTTTATTATTTGGAGCAATGATAAGTACAGAGTTTTTACGAAAACAATATCAAATTTTTAATATTCAAATTTCTGTATATTTTTTAGCCATTTTTTCTTTTTTAATTTTTCATTTACCAATTGTCACAGGAATTATGAATTTTTGGATTTTTATGATTAGTGGTTTAGTTGCACTGACTATAATTTATTTTTATTTATTTATAATTAAAAAATTTATAAATAAAAATATATTATTTCTGAAAAACATTGTCACTATCTCAATGCTTTTTTTAATTGTAAATTTTATGTATTTTTTGAATTTTATTCCACCAGTTCCGCTTGTAATGATGGATGCTGAAATTGGAATAAATGTCGTAAAAGAAAACAATATTTATAAAATAACAGATTACAAAAACGATAGTGTGAAATTGCTAGGTTTAATTAATTGGAAAGAAAAAATATCTTTACTTCCAAATCAGAGAATTTATTTTTTTAATTCGGTATTTGCTCCTTCAAAAATAAAAACTGAAATATATCATGTCTGGCAAAAATATGATACCAAAACAAATAAATGGCAAAATGTCGCCAAAATACCGATAAATTTACAGGGCGGCAGAGATTATGGTTACAGAAGTTATTCATATGTTTCAAATTACTCATCTGGAAAATGGAGAGTTGTAATTGAAACGGGAAAGGGGCAGGTTGTTGGCATTCATAATTTTAATGTTGAGGTGATAAATAATATTTATCTATTAGAAGATGTAATTTTTAAATATAAATAATAACTATTTAATTAGTGTTAATAATAATGCATGTGTGAAGTACTAAAAAGAGGGTCCACACACATTATTTTTTTAGATAATATAAAAAATTATTTTATATCCATACAAATTAGTTCATAGTGGGTCGTTATTGGTGGGTAATCTGGAATAAATTCTCTAATTCCTTGAATAATGCAGACTACTTCTTCATTTGTATATCCTGTGCCAGATTCAGATGTGTAAAAGGCGGTTAAAGTTGGTAATCGGCACTCATTTTCTTAAGAAAAATTTGAGATTTAGTTTCTGTATTTACTTTTGGTAATGGTGGACAAGCAAACTCACAATTCGTTCCAGTTCTACCAATCCAACTACCATCAGGGCATTGCATGGCATCCATGGTACAAGCAATTATAATACCGTCGTCAGAATTATTTGGATCTGTTGTGGTATCTGTATTTTGTGAATCTTCATCTGTTGTGTTGTTTTTTTCACCATTATTTATATTAGAAGATCGTGTTTCTGGTCTTGTAATTTGACTCGAATTATATAAATATATTCCACCACCAACAGTCATAAATGCCACAATTGCAATTATTAAAAGAACCACAAAACCTTTTTGTGTATTTTTCATATTTATAATTGTAGCAAATAATTTAGTGAAAATATATAAGTTGATTCGTCTAGTAGACAGGTTCAGAACTCTGAATTGAAATAAGATTCAACAAGAACACTAGTTTAATGATATTTTATCGTTATGTAAATAGTCTAATGTTATACTTTAATTATATGATCAATAAAGAAAATTTATTAAAAAAAGAATTCTGGACTTTTAAGGAATTTGTCTACATAACACTTTCTAGCCTGCTTATGTTTTTCTTTTTTGTTTTACTTGCTATGTATTTTAATGAAATAGAAAATTACTTTAAATCTTTAATAATAAATTTTGGGTTAATCGTCTCAATTTTATCTCCTGTAATTTTGTTTCTACACAAAAAGGGGGTTTCCTTAAATATGTATATTAATCCAAATATTAAATTTATTAAATGGTTTTTATATTCATTAATCTTGGCAATATTGGTAGTGGTTGTTGGCGGAAGCCTAACTAATATTTTTAATAATTTTTTTGGTATAGATAACACAACTATGGATGTATTACAGTTTACACTGTCAGATAATTTAATTTTAAATCTGATCGATTTTAAGTTGTTCGTAGGAATTTTGATTCCGATTTCTGAAGAAATCTATTTTAGAGGAGTGTTATATAAATTCTTAAGGCAGAAATATTTATTTATTACATCATCTGTCATTAGCGCATTAATTTTTACATTAGTACATTTTAGTTTTTCTTCTATTTTCTTCCTGTTATTTCTCGGATTATTTAGCAGTTGGATATATGAGAAAAGTGGATCATTAATACCTTCGATAATAATACATATTTTTGTAAACACACTAGCGGTTAATTTCGTGCTCATGCAGTAGTCTTTATTCTAATTGATTTACAAAGATAAGAAAAAGCCAGAGTTTACAACATGAAAAACCTATAAATTGATCCTATAATTAGCTAACTGTTCTACATGGCTCCGGTCTAGTGAAGGATGTTCGAACTTATCTTTGGTAAATTACGACACCTTGGTCTTTTATCGAATGCAGTAGCGCCGGATTATTTATCTCGCTAATTATCTTAATGTGTACATCAAGACCTGTTTGTTCCATAACTAATCGGTGAATAGTGTCGTACATATCAGATAAATGTAATTTTTTACCCTCTGCGCCAGTTAGTGCTATGTCTAAGTCAGAATTATCTTTGTGCTCTCCGGTAATCCTAGAACCGAATAATGTTACGCTTCCAATTTTTTCGAAATTTCTAAAAATATTCGAAAGAGAATTAATTTGTTCTATTGAAATTCCCGGATACCCCTCATTTTTATTTTCTGCTAGTTTTTCAAAATTTCTCATAATTTTAAGTGTATCAAAAAAAGCTATAGCTGTCTCCGCGGACTAAGACTAGTTCGAACCTGTGTGAGTAGGGAATAGCAATTATATCTAATACGACCCTCTATATAAAAAGACTCCCCTCAGCAATTAAGCTAAGGGGGTCAAGACTTTTTGGCGGTCACCTTTCTCAAATCATTCCTTGGCCGACTCCGATGTCGCAAACTTCCCATCCATTCGACTTGAAGGTCTCGACGACAGCATAGTTATTGATGGGGGTACCATCATGATTTTTTATCCAGGCCATAATCTCTTTGGTGCCAATCATGAGTGAGGTTGAATCGATTATGAAAGATTGACCCGAATAGGGAAAACAAATTTCCATACCACTTTCAATCCACGGTACGTCCTCTACTTTCCTTGCGTGACCACGATTACTTCCATTTTCGGTAATCAAATTGAAGATAAAAGTTACTTTCATTTCTTATTCCTTTCGTAAGAACTCTGATTTGACATTACTACAGTTAATATAAAGAGTCAATTTTTGCTCTGTCTGGTGAAGGGCGTTCGAACCTGTTTTGTATGAAATGGGGGAGTTGGATAAAAGAAAACCCATCACTTTGTCACAGTGATGAGTTATCTGTGCTGAAGTGATGGGTGTTTTACTGAGATATTTTTTGGGGCATACTTATTAGGATTATTGCTACAATTGCGCAGATAAACCCTAGCCACTGTGTTGCGCTGAATTTATGTCCGCTGAATACAGAGAATGCCATAACAACTGCTGGATATAAACTACCAACAATCACTATTAGAGCGAACTTATCTGACCACTTTGCGAATGCTACAAGTTGCAGTAGTACAGCAATCGATGCTAATACTCCAGCCGCCAATGCAATCGAAATAGCCTCTTTACTGAACGTAACATCCCGTATGTTTGAAATAAGTATAGTAATTATAGATACCACGAACATCCCGGCCGTGTATATCAGGAATGTTACAGTGCTTGATTGTATTTTCGCAACGTGTGCCGAGAAAATACTTGCTACTCCAAAACATATACAGGATATAAAAGCCAATATTTGCCAATTCATGTCTACTCTCCTTGGTTTTTGTTTGTTGAACTAAAGTGAAGGTACGGATTTTTATGTATTATATATTAGAATAGTTAGCATGTCAAACGGGCTCACCGTCTCGAGTTCGGAACCTTTACCGCATTGACCCGCAATGTCCGTTTAAAGAATTTCCATTTCAATATTCAACGTGTCCTGAGCGAATAAAATATGACAAATATTACACGAAAAGGCATTTAATATTACAGAACAATGTAACTTTAATGAAAAAATGCGAGAACTTTTTTTCTCATAACCCCTTTATAAGTCTTACAATCTCTGGAAATTTTGCAATTTTAAAATGACCGTTTTTATTTTTGTAAATTATTATTTTTGAATTTGGTAATTTGGAACGATATTTTTCTGCATGAGAAACAGGAACACAATCATCATTTTCAGAAAACATTAAATAAAGTTTTTCGGTATTATTTTCTAGCATTGAAATATTTGATTTAAGTTTGAAACCATTAACAAGATCTTCTGTTGGGATAGTGTCGTCAAACGGTGGGCAGACCAAAAATGTTCCAAGAGGTTTTGTTTTTAATTTATTCTCAGATAAATATTTTGCAAGAAATATACCCCCAAGAGAATTTCCAATTAATACAAATTTTTTCCCTAAAAGTGGTAAATATCTTTCAAAGTGTATTTTCCAATCCTCGTAACGAGAATTATCTTTTAAGGGCATTCTTGGTTTTATGATTTGATAATTTCTACCGAGTTTTTCGGCCAAATATTCATCTGTCCAACTTTTGTAACCTTTCAAATCAATAGATCTTTCTTTTAGGTATTTTAAATAATCCTTTCTGTTTTTAAAAGTCATCCCACCGTGTATTAATAAAATATTTGTTTTCATATTGGTTTTTTAATATCTATCTTCAATATTAACTTTCATTTTTGATAAAACTGGATTTACTAATTCCTTTTGAATCAAGGTAATTTCGGCATCTGGAACCACTTCTATTATAAAGGCTACAATTTCTTTTGGATCGAAATCTTTTTCTACCGCAAATCTAACAGTATTTTCCTTGTCTGAAGCATTTTCGGTCAACAAGTTGATGTTATTTGCCATGGCATATTTTCTAATTCTACCTCGTAACATAACCCCGTGGATTGGAGTTTCTGTTGTCGTTATTTCGTATATGTCCCATTTGTGCATATAAAAAGTATATCAAAAATAATCAACTTTGGCTCCGTGTAGTGGACAGGTTCAGAACTATGAATTGGGTTTCTATACAAAAAGAATTTGAGGTTTCTGGGATTTTGGGGTTATTTCCAAATCTTTTCTTTCAGAACTAAAAGTCTATCGTTAAACAATAATAATATCCTCATCTTTTATTACAATAGCCTTACCGTCTTCTATCGTCGTTACCTCGATATCTTCTTTTTCGTATAGCTGTTTTATTTCCTTTAACTTATCCCGAAAACTTTCTGTATTCCAGTGTGGAATAATAATTAAATTAGTTAATCCTAGACCGTTATAAATTTGCTCAGGACTATCTTCTGGATTATCAACTAAGTCGAAATATTTTAGTGTTTTACCTGCGACAATAGCTCCTGCACTACCGCCACCGTATACAATACCTTTTTCTAATAGTTTGTTTATTATGTTATCAAAACCAGTTTCTTTCATTAACCATCTAATATAAAAAGTATTTCCACCACCAATCCATACAACATCAAACTTCGATAGCTTCTCAAACAATTCGTTAGGTCTATTTTTATATTCAAGTAGGTTTACTTGCTCCAGTTTAATTTCAAATGACTGCAAATTTTTTCTTGTTTCTTCAACGAACCCTTTTGCTTTCTGAGAGTATGGGTCAGCAGCGTTTTCTATAAGAGCAAATTTTATGTCAGACAAATCTTTTTCAACCAGATTTATAAAAGCTTCTTTCTGTTCACTTGATATTGAGAGAGATGATAAAAATAATTTCATATAACAAAATTATAACTTAATTCACAAAAGAAGAACACTTTACTTTGCTTTACAATGGCTCCGTCTAGTGGAGGACGTTCGAACCTGTGTGATGATAAATATGGCTTAAAATATGAGAGGAGGGAAGTTAACCCACAGCGATTTCACTACATTTATAAAATTTAAATAAAGTTATTTTAACAGATTAAATTAGTATTTATGTTACAATACCGGTAATGAATAAATTGAACATCTATATTGATGGAAATAATTTATATCGTTCTGCTAAGGAACTTGGTTTTGAGATTGACTATAAGAAGTTCCGAGGATGGCTTCGTCAAAAATTTAATCCTAGCAAAGTTTATCTTTTCATTGGCCTTGTACCTGAAAGAGTAAAATTTTATGAACACCTACAAAGCTGTGGTTATGTTTTAATTTTTAAACAAACAGTTTCTATAGGTGAAAAAATTAAAGGGAATTGTGACGCAGAGTTAGTTTTAAAAGCTAGTTCTGATTTTTATGAAAAAGAATTTGATTCAAGTATTTTAATTACTGGAGATGGTGACTTTGGGTGTTTGGTTGAGTTTTTAAAAGATAAAAATTCAATTGCGGAGGTAATAGCTCCAGATGAGAAAAAATGTTCTATTTTAATAAAAAATAAAAATATTAGAATAACTTTTCTTAACGATTTGTATCATAAATTTTCAAATAAGATTTAGAACTTAAAATAAAAAGAAAAAGCCCCCAATGTAGACGTATCTACACCAGGGTCTCTTTCGTAGTGATATCTATATAATACCAAAATTGATTTTGTTGTCAAATTGAAGTCGGGCTCCAATGAAGGACGTTCTAACTTGTGTGATGGTTAATTTTAACCAGAATGCTTGTTCAAACATTCCATCATCATATCATCTTATACGGCTTTAATAAAGGGTGATGTCTTGGTAACCTTAGGGTTTTACTTTTTATTATATAAATTTAATATATTTGAATTAATCCCTTGGAATTCTTCTTTTGAGATCATGTTTGGTATGGCAGAATGACCGCACGAAATAGTGACAGCATAATTTATATCAGTTTTTAGACTATCAGAATTGACACTAAGAACAGTTTCCCCGTATTTAGTGTTTAATTTGATATGATAAAAAATGATTTTATTTTCTTCTGTAAAAATACTTTTGTTGTCGCCAACTTTTCTAATTGTTGAATATATAGTAATGGGATTCTCAAAACACACAAATTTTCCATTTATTGGCTGAAGTACAAATTCAAGAAGTTCTATTATTTCTTTCTCTAATTTTTCATCTAATTTATCCATAGCGTTTTTGAGGGTTTATTTGACCCGTCCTGTGCTAGCACAGTAATGCTCCCAAAACAGGACTCGAACCCGTTCTGAGCTAGCTCAAGACGGATAGTGAAAAATTATAAAAAAGGATTAGGATCTTCAAAGGTTAACCTGATCGAACCCTTTTCAATTGCTAATTTGTCTGGATGTATTCCGTATTTCATTTGATAAATTTCTCCAGCACCACAGAATTTAGCATCCGCATAATCAAACCCTAATTTTTTAGAAACACTTTTAACGTTTTCCTCACTACTGCTTTCGATTTCAATATATGGTTCCAGATGTGGCCATGTGTCAATATCAATAGTAACCCCATCTAATTCCCAGGTTTCTCTTAGGGTTTCTGAATAATTTGTTTTGTATGCACCCAGATTTTCTAAAAAATCAACACCAAGGTCAAAATCCGAAATTGAAAATTCTATTTCTTTTTGATCGTCTATTGTGGCATTTGGTGGAATGCATTTGTATGCCATTGTAACTTTGTCGCCCTCGTCACGAACTCGTGCCCACTCCCAAAAATTTCTACCAAATTTCTGTAAATCAAAATTGTTTCTTCGTTGCATGTATTCTGGACGAAGTAACATAGCGCCAAGAGATTTTAATTTTTCTCGAATTTCATTCTTATCAATATCCAGATATGTTGCCTCAAATTCGGTTTTCATGTTTTATAGGGATGTAGTATTAAAAATAAATTACTCACTCAAAATCTCTCTCAAAAACTCCATAGCCTCTTCTTCTGTGACCCCGGCTTCCGATAGATATTTTTGTTCAATTGTATTTTTTATACGCTCCCGCATTTCTGTAGAATTAAAGTGGGTGACCATTTTGCCAGATCTAAGTGCGTCATCTTTTATGTATGCAATCGCAATTTCTAATTTTCTTTCAGGTGTTAATCTCTCGTTACTCTCTGGTGATTTAAAATTTTCTTGGTTCATGATGTTTATTTTTAACTCTTTTTGAGCTAGCTCGACATCCATATTAGACCACAAATTTTGAGCTAACGCAACTCGGCTCCGCGACCAGGATTCGAACCTGGAACCAATCGCTTAACAGGCGACTGCTCTACCGTTGAGCTATCGCGGAATATTGTGCTTATAAAAAGCACAGACTTTAATATATCAAAAAAAAGTTTATAATACAACAGTTAAATATGATAAAAGACAAATATGTACATTCGAGTAAAAGCAAAACCGAATTCTAAGAAAGAATCAATTGAAAAAATAAAAGAAAACGAATTTATCATTTGTGTTCGCGAACCAGCAAAAGGGGGATTGGCAAATAAAAGAATATGTCAACTTGTGTTTAAACACTTTGACAATCCGCCAGGAGGTGTCAAAATAATAAGTGGGCATATGTCCCAGGTTAAATTATTAAAAGTAGGCGATAACTAAAAAACATGAGCAATTTCAACTTGAATATAAAAGCGACAAACATGGATTTAACAGCTGATTTGAGAAATCATATAGAGCAAAAAATTTCTCACATCGAAAAATTTTTTAAACTTAATCCTGATGAATTGATTATTGTAGAATTTGAAGTTGAAAAAATTACCGGAGAGCACCACAAAAATGGACAAATTTTTAGATCAGAAATTAATTTAACACATAAGGGAACATTACTAAGAACCGAATCAACACAAGAAGATATTTTATCTGCAATTGAAGAATCTTGTGATGAGATGGTTCGTCGAGTTCGTAAAAATAAAGAACGAAAAATTCATCTAATTCGTAGAGGTGGAAATGCTATAAAAAAATTTTTAAAATTTGGTAGAGAATAATTAAATTTATTAAAAACAAAATTGCTTTTATAAGTTCCTCCGCAGTCTTTTTTAGTCAAGTGCAATTTGAAGAAAAAAGGAGACGAGGATAAGAACTGTAAAAGCGATTTTGTTTTAAAAAATAGAATAAATTATTTTATAAAACCTTTATTAAAATCAGCAAAAGACATTTCTTTTTTGCCTTCTGGAATAACTGTTTCTATAATTAATTTTTGATTTTCAAATTTTGCATTCGTAATTTTTACTCTAATTTCTTTATCAAGATGTTTTATAAAAAAGAAAACTCCAGGCCACGGATTTAGTGCTTGTATTTTCAAAAAAATTTCTCTGCTTTTGTTTTCATTTTCCAAATCCGTAAAATTTATTTGTCCCATTTCTTTTGTTATTTTTTTTGTAAAAGTTGCAGTCTCATGATTTTGTTCTTGTGGTTCTATTTCTTTTTTTATAACAAAATCATTTATTGTATCAGTCAACAATTTACCGCCAATTAAAGCCATTTTTTCTTCAACTAAAATTTTTTTTGACCACTCTTCAAAAAAAACTATTTCTTGATTTAAAATTGGTCCGTGGTCCATTTTTTCATCCATTAACATTATTGTGACTCCGGTCTCTTTTTGATCATCTAAAATCGCAGATTCTATTGGCGATGCACCTCTGTAAAAAGGTAGTAAAGAAGGGTGAACATTCAGTGCTTTAAATTTTGGCAAATCTATAACTTTTTTTGGAATTATTTTTCCATAAGATGCTACAGCAAAAAAATCATACTCAGGACTAATTGATTTTAAAGATTCCAAAAAAATATCATCTAATTTTTCTGGTTGTAATACTTTTATTTGTTCTGCAAAATTATTTTCCACCCATATTTTTGCTGGGGGTTTTTGCAATTTTTGCCCTCTTCCGCTTTTACGATCTGGTGCAGTCACAATTGCAAGAGGAGTCAGGTCAGATTTTTTTAATTCTTCCAAAACTTTTACACTAAAAAAGTCAGTTCCAAAAAATATAAATTTTAAATTATTTTTGCTCATAAATTTCTTTTGGTATTTCTCTTACATCTTTTGCTTTATCAATAAATAATATTCCATCCAAATGATCTATTTCATGTTGAAAAATTTGAGCAATTAATCCGGCACCTTCCATTTCAAACTCTTGACCATTTTCGTCATATGCTCTTACTGTTGCCTTACTTGATCTTCTGACTTTGCCATAATATGGTCTAACAGACAAACAACCTTCTTCCATTAATTTTTTATCATTTGATTTCTTGATTATTTTTGGATTTATAAAAACATATTTTCTGTCTCCCAAAAACTGAACTGTGTCATATGCAATTGGAGATATAATAAAAATTCGCCAAGATTCTGCAATTTGTGGTCCAGCCAAAGCCACACCATCTTTTTCTTTTTTGAGTGCCTGTTCCATTTTCGATATTAATTTTTTTATTTTTTCAGAACCAATATCTTTTGTTGGAATTTCTTTGGCGACCTGTCTTAATATTTTGTTGTCTACTTGTATTATTTCTGACATTTCTAAATTATAGCAAATTTGTTCTTTTTTTATAAAACACTTTCCGCATCAATTTCTACTTTAAATTGTGGCGGTAAATTTTGCAACTTCTCAATTAAATTTTGATTCGGCCAATCTTTTCTATCAATTTTTATCATTCCTCTCATTATTTTCATTCCACGAACACTTTCAACAAATGCTGGATAAACACGAATTTGATATTCGCCTATAAAATTTTGTAATGCTTCAAATTGTTTTTCAATTTGCCCCATATTTTTTGCGGTTAATGAAATTTTAATTATCAAACTAAATGGGGGATAATTGAATCTCTTGCGATCAATGAATTCTTGTCGATAAAAATCTGTCAAATTTCCTTCTATTATATTTTTGAATATTTTTTCTTCACTATTTCTTGTTTGAATGACAAAGTCTTGTGATGCAATTGATCTTGCTCTCAGTAAAATATTCAGAATTCTTTCTCTAATTCTAAAATCCGGTATTAAAAATAAAGAATCAATCGAAATAATTCCAACATTTTCAATTTGCTGATGCAAATAAAGTAAAGACATTTCTGTTCCAATCAAAATTCCATTTGGACTATCATAAAAATTTTGAACAATACTTTTTGCTTTATTTGGATTTGGGGCATGATCTTTATCCAAAATAAAAGTTTCGGAATCTGGAAAAAGATTTTTTATATACTCAGCTATTTTTTCAGTTCCAACACCAAGTGTTACAAGTCTCCATCCGCCACAGTTTTTACAAATAAAGTCAGTTTCTCGTTGGCTACCACAATTATGACATTTCAAATGATTTCCTTCTTCTTTAATATCTTTTCCGTGCAAAACCATTGCCGAACTACAATGTTCGCATTTGACTATTGTTCCACAGTCATTACAAATAATAATTGGCGACACCCCTCGGCGATTAACCAATAATAATGTATGTTCGTTTTTTTGATGCCAATTTTCAATTTTTCTTTTTAATGTTTCTGATATAAAATCTTCGTTTTTGGCAATTTCAAATTTGTCTTTTAAATCAATTAATTTTTGAGTTGCATCTGTAATTGAACGAAATTTTATTGGAGCATGTTCAAAAAATTCCTGCTGATCATATCTTGATAGTGTTTCTGTTCTCAATATTAAGTCACCGATAATCAAAATCGCTCCAGCATTTTCGGCATATTTTTCTAAGAAAAATCTAAGATCAAAATACGGCCTATTTTTTGTTCTGTATGAATTTGAATTTTCTCTTTCAATTATCATAACTCCCAAATCATTAATTGGTACACCAGAAAAACCGGGGGTAGAAATAATCAAACTTGGTTTTTGTCTATTCAAAATTTCATTCCATTTTTTTATTAATTCGGTTTTGCTTATTTTACTGTTCAAAACAAAAGTGTGTTTTTCTATACCTCTTGATAATTCCTCAGTAGCATAATTTCCATCTTCAATGGTTGGTACAAAAAATAAGACTGATTTGTTTTTTGCAAACTGTTCTCTAATGATGCTTTTGTATTCAGAGTATCTGTCTTTGTCTTCGGTTTGCAATATGTATTTTGGCTTTTTTGTATTTTCTTCATCTTCTATGTTTTGTAATTTATTTTTATTTTCCTTGTTAACAGAATTTTCTTCTTGTTTTTTAAAATCAACTTTTTTTATTTTATCAATACTTTCCAAAATATTTTCTGGAACCAAAGATTTTATAATTGATCCGCTTGATGTTGCAAAGTAATTTGCTGTTGAATCTACTGCATTTAAAAATTCTGTAGAGAATAAAATATTTTTTGAAACACCTTTTATTTTTTTTAAAGTGTAATCAAAAGATTTTAGTTCAGATTTCAAATCTTTGACTGGTCTGATTTTTGTAACTAAGCCTTTGATGTTTTTGTTTCTAATAGAAATAGAAACTATTGAACCAATAGAAATTTCTTGACTTGAAAAATACGACAAGCTATTTGTTCTTATTGTTTTTGAAAACGGTGTTACCTCAATAATATACATACCTTTATTTTTAATACTTTTTGAGGGAATTGTAAAATGGATTAAAAAGTATTATGATGTTTGTACATATGAGATTTTTTAGTCCAAAATTGGGAATAGACCTTGGAACGGCTAATACATTGGTCTTTTTGCCTGGTAAAGGTATTGTTTTGAACGAACCTTCTGTTGTGGCAATTTCAGAACAAGACAACAAAATCTTGGCAGTAGGTCTTGAAGCGAGAGATATGATTGGTAAAACTCCAGAAAGTATTGTGGCATACAGACCAATGCGAGATGGTGTAATCGCAGACTATCGTGTTACAGAAGCGATGTTGTCTTATTTTATAAACAAAGCTTTACCAAAATTTAATCTATTTAGACCAGATGTTTTAGTTTCTGTTCCGGCCGGAATTACTTCAACAGAAAGAAGGGCAGTTATAGAAGCTACCATAAAAGCTGGAGCAAAAAATGCATATGTTGTAAAAGAACCAATACTGGCAGCAATCGGAGCCGGTATTCCTATAAATGATGCTCAAGGTAGAATGATTGTTGATATTGGTGGCGGAACAACTGATGTTGCAGTCATTTCTCTTGGAGGAATTGTGGCATCAACATCGGTAAAAGTTGCTGGAGACAGAATTGATAATGCAATTATTGATTACATAAAAAAAACTTTCAATTTGGCTATTGGTGAAAAAACTGCAGAAAAAATAAAAGTCAAAATTGGTTCAGCGGTTCTTTTGGATGATGAATTAAAAATGGAAATAAAAGGAAGAGATTTTTTGACTGGACTACCAAGATCTACAGAAATAAAAACAAATGAAATTGTAAAAGCAATCAGTAGGGAATTGAGAGACATCATAAAAGCCATAAAAGATGTTTTGCAAGAAACACCCCCAGAACTATCTTCTGACATTATAGATTGTGGAATTACAATGACTGGTGGAACTTCGCAACTCCGAAATCTAACAGAATTAGTTTTCAGAAGAACTGGTGTCAAAGCTCATCTTGCAAAGGATCCTCTGTATTGTGTTGCAAAAGGTACCGGAATAACCCTAAATCATTTGGATGTTTACAAAAAATCCATTATCTCAAAAAGATAATTATGAATGAAATTACAAATACTTATAAAAAAGAAGGAAAAATTCATCATTTTCATATTTTGTTAGGGGATCAAGTTATTATTTCAGACAAAATAAAAAAAATTTGTTTTGAAAATTTAAATATATTAAAAGAAAATTTTCATGAATATTTTTATGAAAAACTATTGATTGATGATACAAAAAGCATAATCTCAAAATCTGCTTTAAAAGCCAAAAAAAATCAAAAAAAAGTTTTTTGTATTTATTTTAAAAATATTACACCCGAAGCCCAAAATGTTTTTTTAAAAACCGTTGAAGAACCAACAAAAAACACTTTTTTCTTTTTTGTTACACCATCTGCCAAAATATTTTTACCAACTATTTTATCTAGAGCTATTTTGATTCAAGATGAAATTTTAAATTTATCGCCACAAGATAAAAATTTGATTTTAGATTTTTTTAAAAAAAACATCGCAGAAAAAATAAAATTTGTTGATCAAATCGCCTCTGAAATTTCGGAAGGAAAAAAGCCAAAATCTTTTGCCAAAGAATTTTTTCAAAAAATTATTTTGTTTTTATCAGAAGATGTTTCCAATAACAAAAATAATGTAAAAATCATCAAAAAATTGCAAAAAAATCAAAGATATTTTGATGATTCTGGGGCCTCAACAAAGATTCTTTTAGAAAAACTAGTCATTGATTTGGAATAACAAAATACTTGATATTTTGTTTTACTTTTCTTTTTAAAATTATCTATTATAATATATGGTATATGACATACGATTTCAAACAATTTAAAAATCAAATGAGTGAAGTTGAAAATTGGCTAAAAAAAGAATTAGCCACAATTCGCACAGGCAGGGCATCATCGGCTCTACTTGATAATGTAAAAGTAAATTTTTATGGCAGTCTTACTCCAATTAATCAAACTGCTTCAATTATTTCCGAAGATCCAAAAACTCTAAGAATTCAACCGTACGATCTTTCACAATCAAAAAATATAGAAAAATCAATTACCGAGGCAAATTTGGGTGTTTCTGTTATTGTAAATGATGCTGGAATTAGAGTTATTTTTCCAGAATTAACTTCTGAAAGAAGAGAAATTTTAATAAAACAAGCATCAAAAAAATTAGAAGAAGCTAGGATTTCTGTAAGAAAACACAGAGATGAAACTTGGAATGATATTCAGGCCAAAGAAAAAGCAAAACAAATTAGCGAAGACGACAAATTTAGAGCAAAAGAAGATATGCAAAAAATAGTAGATGAGTCACAAAAAAAATTAGAAGATTTGGTAAAGGCAAAAGAGTTAGAAATAAAATCGTAGTTTTTAATTATTAATTTAAAAATAAACTTTAAATGTCAGTATTAATATTTATCATAATAATCGGTGTTTTAATTTTTGTTCATGAATTGGGACATTTTTTGATAGCCAAAAAAAACGGCATAAGAGTAGATGAATTCGCCATAGGTTTTCCGCCAAAAATTTTTAGTATTACTTTTGGCGGAACAAAATATTCATTAAATCTAATTCCATTTGGTGGTTATGTAAAAATATTTGGTGAAAATCCGGACGAACAGTCCAGTGATCCAAATCGATCTGATAGTTTTGTAAATAAACCAAGATATATTCAAGCTGCGGTTTTGGTAGGTGGAGTATTTTTTAACATGATTTTTGCATGGATTTTGCTGTCTATTTCTTTGATGTTTGGATTACCATCAGTTATTACCGAAAAAAATATAAATCAAATTCAAAATCCTTCTATTTCAATCGTGCAAGTTGTTGAAAATTCTCCAGCATTCAATTCTCAAATAAAAGTTGGCGACAAAATTTTACAAATTCAAAAAAATGATCAAATCATTTCTGGACAAGATTTATCTATTGAAAAAATCCAAGAAATTATTCGTTCAGATGATAATTCGATAAATTTGATTTTGCAAAGAAAAAATCAACAAATTACTACCGAAATTCAACCAACAACTGAAATTAATAATGAATATTTGACAATTGGTATTATAATGCAAGAATTGGGAGATCTAAAATTTTCTTTTTTCAGAGCAATTTACGAGGGATTTTTTATGACTTTAGACATTACAAAGCAAATGTCTTTGGGTTTGTATAATTTGATAAAGATGGCAATTATTGGACAAGGTTCTTTTGATGATGTGGCTGGTCCGGTTGGAATTGTAAAAATTGTAGATAGGGCTTCAGTTTTTGGTTTTGTTTATTTGCTTTCTTTTACTGCTTTTATTTCAATAAATTTAGCAGTCCTAAATATTTTACCTTTTCCAGCACTTGATGGTGGCAGATTGCTTGTTGTGTTAATAGAGTCAATTATTAGAAAACCGCTAAATTCAAAAATCGTAAACATAGTCAATGCCTCTGGGTTTATAATTTTGATATTATTGATGATATTTATAACCATAAAAGATGTTTCTAGATTGTTTTAAATAAAAACTTTTATCAAAAAACGAGACTTTTTTATTATTTTTTTTGTGGTATATTTATAGTTAATGAAACAATCAAAGCTTTTTTCAAAAACTAGAAAAGAAGCACCAAAAGATGAAATATCAAAAAGTGCTAATTTATTAATTAGAGCGGGTTTTATTCACAAACAAATGGCTGGAGTTTACACATTACTTCCTCTTGGTCTAAAAACTCTAAAAAATATCGAAAATATAATTCGTGACGAAATGAATAAAATTGGTGGAGTTGAAATGAATTTGACTGCATTACAAGATTCAAAAATTTGGCAAAAAACAGATCGTTGGGATGATAAAAAAATAGAAAATTGGTTTAAAACAAAATTAAAAAATGATACAGAACTTGGTTTGGCTTTTACACATGAAGAGCCGATAACTGATTTGATGAAAGATCATATTCGCTCATACAAAGATTTGCCTGTTTATGCTTATCAATTTCAGACAAAGTTTCGAAATGAGTTGAGGGCAAAATCTGGAATAATGAGAGGTAGGGAATTTTTGATGAAAGATTTATATTCTTTTTCTGTTAATGAATCAGAACATAATATTTTTTATGAAAAAGTAAAACAAGCTTATTTTAATATATTTAATAGGGTTGGAATTGGACAAAAAACATTTTTAACTTTTGCTTCCGGTGGAGTTTTTAGTGAATTTTCTCATGAATTTCAAACCGAAACTGATGCCGGAGAAGATTTGATTTATGTTGATGTAGAAAAAAACATTGCTGTTAACAAGGAAGTTTTGACAGAAGATGTTTTATCAAAATTAAATTTAAAAAGAGAAAATTTAGTCGAAAAAAAATCAGTTGAAGTTGGAAATATTTTTACCTTAGCGACAAAATTTTCAGAGCCTTTAGAATTATTTTTTGATGACGAAAAAGGTAGCAAACAAATCGTATTTATGGGTAGTTATGGTATTGGTCTGGGAAGATTGATGGGGACAGTTGCTGAAGTTTTATCAACTGAAAATGGTTTGGTTTGGCCAAAAGAAGTTTCACCGTTTGATATTCATTTGATAAATGTTTCTGCCGACAGCGAAGAAGCTGTCAAAATATCGGAAGAATTTTATGAACACCTGACAAGGTCTGGTTTTTCTGTTTTATTTGATGATAGAAAAGTTTCCGCTGGTGAAAAACTAAAAGATGCCGAGCTAATTGGAATAACAAGGCAATTAATTGTTGGATTAAAATCCATACAATCTGGCGAGTTTGAACTAAAAAATTGTTTTACTAAAGAAAACAAAAAAATATCAGAGGCCGACATAATGAATTTAAAGTTTGCAAAATAATAAAAAATAATTAATCTGTAAATATAATGAAAAAACTTTCCGACATAAAAAAATATTTTGATAAAATGATACCTTCTTTATCTAATGATATTGGAATTGATTTGGGAACAGCAAATACATTAGTTTATGTTCCTGGAAAGGGGGTGGTTATAAATGAACCTTCTGTTGTGGCTATAAATCAAAAAACTGGTCAAGTGGTAGCAGTTGGAATAGAAGCAAAAAGAATGCTTGGCAGAACACCAGCCCATTTAACTGCCTCAAAGCCAATAGTTGACGGTGTTATTTCTGATTTTGAAATTACAGAAGAAATGATTTCTTATTTACTAAAAAAATCTCAAGAAAATAACAAAAAATTATTAGGACCAAGAGTTGTTGTTGGTGTTCCTTCTGGGGTAACAAATGTTGAGGCTAGGGCTGCTCGTGATGCCACAATAAATGCTGGGGCAAGAGAAGTTTATATTGTAGAAGAGCCAATGGCTGCTGCAATCGGAATAAAATTACCAGTAAATGATCCTGTGGGAAGCATGGTTATAGATATTGGTGGCGGAACCACGGATATCGCGGTCATTTCTTTGGGTGGAATTGTTAGATCAAAAAATCTAAAAATTGCTGGAGACAAATTGAATAATGACATCATAAATTATATTAGAAGCGAATTCAAAATTTTGATTGGCGAAAGAACTGCTGAACAAATCAAAATAGACATATGCAAAATATTACCAGACAAAGATTCTTTAGAATCATCGATTCGTGGTCGAGATTTAGTTTCTGGTTTACCAAGAGAAGTTATTATAACCGAATCTGATATTCGAGAAGCGATTGCTCAATCAATTGATACAATAATTGAATCAACAAGAGAGGTTTTGGAGACTACACCTCCCGAGGTTGTGTCAGACATTATGAAGTTGGGTATATATGTGACCGGTGGCGGTGCTTTGATTAGGGGAATAGACACTTTGTTTTCTCAGGAACTACAAATTCCAGTTAAAATAGCACCAGAACCACTTACTGCTGTTGCTCGCGGGACTGGTATTATTTTAGAAAATATAGCAGATTACAAAGATATTTTATTAGAAAAACAAGATGACCTACCTCCAAAAAAATAAAAAAAATAATTACAAAAAAATTATCGTTCCAATAATTATTTTGATTATTATTTTTGCCGGAAGTTTTTTGTCTCGATTAGTTCATTATGTTAATTTGCCAATTAATAATTCTTTCAATTATTTAACCCAAAAAATCAATCCGATTTTTATTTATTTTAAATCAAAAAAAGATCTAGTAAATCAAAACAACATTCTTTTTGAAGAAAATAAAAAATTAAAAGTTGAATCCATCGCCGTTGAGTTTTTTAAAAGTGAAAATCAGGAATTAAAAAGAATTTTAAATTATAAAGAATCAGATTCAAAACATTTTTTAGCCAAAATTTTAAATAGTATTAAAAAATCTCCTCAAGACACTTTTGTTATAGATGTTGGACAAGATGTTGTGTCAGAAAAAGATACGGTTTATTATTTGGACATCCCAATCGGTTTTGTTGAATCCGTATATCAAAACTCATCTATTGCCAGATTATATTCTTCAAGTGGTCAAAAAATTCAAGTTGAAATTCGTTCTGAACAAGATGTTATAAAAACAGAAGCGATTGGGATGAGCTCTGGAAATTTCAAAATATCAATCCCAAAAGACATTCCAGTTTCTCCTGATAGTACAATAATTTTTAATGGATCAGTTATGGGAGTTGTAAATAATACAGAAATAGATTCTTCAAATACTTTTCAAAATATTTATTTTAACTTTCCTTTTAATATCTCAACGATAAATTGGGTAATTGTTAAAAAATAAATTAAATAATCTTAAATTATGATAAAAAGAATTATATTTGGAATATTTGCTATTTTAGGAGCTTTTTTGTTTCCTTGGTGGCTGGCAATTATTATTTCATTTTTTGGTATTTTATATTTTGATAATTTTTACGAAATAATTTTGGTTGGTATTATTTTGGATTCTTTATATGGTAAAATATTTACAGCATTTGGATTTGGTTTTTGGATTACAGCATCGATGTTTTTTGTATTTTATATTGTTTCAGAAATGAAAAAAAGTTTGTTAATTAAAAATAAAATTTAAAAATGTTTTTTTTCAAAAAAAATGGAAAAATAAAAATAAAAAAAGAAATCGACCCCGATGAAATATTTTTGGACTCTCAAAATTTGCCAGGATTTGACACGGATCAATTTGAGGGTCGATTGGAAAAACCAATTTCGAGAAAATTAATTTGGATTTTCGGCATATTTTTTTGTTTAGTTTTGATAGTTTTCTTTTTTCAAATTTCAAATTTACAAATTAGACAAGGACAAGCTTTTGCAGAACAAAGTGAAAGAAACAGACTTAGAAATTCAATTGTTTTTGCTGATAGAGGAATAATTTATGATATAAAAAATGTGCCTCTTGCTTGGAATAATCCTTCCACAGATGACGATTTCTCAAAAAGAAAATATATAGAAATTCCAGGATTTTCTAATTTGCTTGGATATATAACATATCCCAAAAAAGATTCTGCTGGATTTTATTTTGAAGAAGATATAAGGGGCATAGACGGAATAGAATTAATTTATGATGATTTTTTGAGAGGACAAAATGGTTCTGAAATAGTTGAAACAAATGCTTTAAATCAAAAAATTTCTCAAAGCACAACAAAAAGACCGCAAACTGGTGGTAATATTAATTTAACTATAGATAAAGATGTTCAAGAGCATCTTTACAAATCAATTGTTAAAACTGCGGAAGAAAGAGGATTTTCTGGTGGTGCTGGTGTTATTATTGATATTTGGACTGGTGAAATATTGGCCATGGTTACATATCCAGAATATGATTCTAATGTTTTATCTGATGGTTCAGACAAAGAAAAAATAGATTTTTTTGTAAGAAACAATAGAAACCCATTTTTAAATAGAGTTTCTGATGGATTATATACACCAGGATCTGTGGTAAAACCATTTATTGCTATTGCTGCTTTAGCAGAAAAAATAATTGATCCACAAAAACAAATTTTGAGTACAAAGAGAATGATTGTTCCAAATCCTTACAATCCAGACAACCCATCTTTTTTCAGTGATTGGAAAGCTCACGGAATGGTTGATATGTATAGAGCACTTGCCGTTTCCTCAAATATTTATTTTTACCAAATTGGTGGTGGTTATGATGGACAAAGGGGGCTTGGTATTACAAATATAAATAAATATTTATCCATGTTTGGTTTTGGAGAAGTTATTAATTCAAAAGATTTTAAAAAAATATCTGGAATCGTTCCAAATCCTGATTGGAAAAAAAGAAATTTTGATGATGACTGGAGACTTGGTGATACATATTTTACCGCAATTGGACAATATGGTTTTCAAACCACACCGCTTCAATTGGCGGTTGCTGTTTCGGCTTTGGCAAATGAGGGAACTGTTGTGGAGCCAAGATTAATTTTTGATTCTAAAATGACAAATAATATCAGAAGAAAAATACCAATAGATTCGAAAGATTTTAAAATTGTAAAAAGGGGAATGAGAGAGGCGGTTACTTCCGGAACTGCTATTGGATTAAATTATTCAGATTTTCAAATTGCTGCCAAAACAGGAACTGCAGAACTTGGTGAATCAAAAGAGAGGGTCAATTCTTGGATAACTGGATTTTTTCCATATGAAAACCCAAGATATGCTTTTGTAATTGTTCTTGAAAGTGGAGAAGTTAGCAATCTTGTTGGTGGTGTGGCAACTGCTAGGAATTTCTTTGATTGGTTAAAATATAACAAGCCCGAATATCTTGATTGACAGTCTATTTTCTTTGTGTATAATTTCTTAATCTAAATGTTTTAAATTTTATTTATTTTATGTCTAAAGAATATTTATCAAAAGAAAAATATCAACAATTGCAACAAGAATTGCAGGATCTTACTACTGTAAAAAGAAAGGAGGTTGCAGATAGGTTAGAATATGCCAGATCTCTTGGTGATTTATCAGAAAATGCAGAATATCATGCTGCTCGTGATGAACAAGGTGAAATGGAAGCCAGAATTGAAGAGCTAAGTAATTTATTAAAAAATGCTGAAATAATTCATCACAAAAAAACCGACTCAGTTATTGTTGGTTCTGTTGTGACTTTGCAAAAAGAAAAAGAAACAGATTTTGTAAAATATCAAATTGTCGGTTCTGAAGAGACAGATCTTTCTTCTGGAAAAATATCATATAATTCTCCTTTGGGTAATGCTATTTTGGGAAAGAAAAAAGATGAAAAATTTTCTTTTGACACACCAAAAGGTTCAGTCAAATATACCGTCATAAATATTCAATAAAATTTATATTTCTTTTTATCAAAAAACCGCATAAAATGGCGGTTTTTTTCTAAATTAAAAATGTATTTTTTATTGTGCAAAAAAGTGGATAACTTTATTATCTTTTTGTTATAAAGTGGTGTAAAATAGTATATAAGTGGGATGGGGTGGGAAACAATAAAAATAGGTTGAAAAAAATAAAATTGAATTCTGGGAAAATTCAAATCAAACAAAATGTTAATAGGTGAATACAAACATACATTAGATGATAAAAAAAGAATTTCTTTACCAATTAAATTTCGTAAAGAAGTTGGTAAAAAAATTATTGTAACTCGCGGACTTGATAGATGTTTGTTTGTTTACTCTTTGGCAGAATGGCAAAAGATTTCAAAAAAAATTGGAGAACTTGGAATGGGTCAGGCAGATAGAAGAAGCTTTAATCGATTTATGTTGTCTGGAGCAAGTGAAATATTAGTAGATTCAATTGGAAGAATTTTGATTCCTGAACATCTAAGAAATTTTGCAAACATAAATGAGAAAGTTATCTTTGCTGGTGTTTATAACAGAATTGAAATTTGGAATGAAAATTCGTGGGAAGAGTATAAGCAAAAAGTTGTTGACGGTGCTGATGAAATGGCAGAAAAGTTGGGTGATATAGGAGCATTATAAAAATTATGCACAAATCAGTTCTTTTAAACGAGGTTATAAACGGATTAAATGTAAAAGACAACCAGATCATTGTTGATATGACTGTTGGCAATGCTGGACATCTTGTTGGTATTGTAAAGACCAATGCAAATAATCTAACTTTAATTGGAGTTGATGCTGATCAAACTGCTATTGAAAATTCTAAAATAAATTTGTCAAAAATCTGTGCCGAGAAAAAAAGTAATCATAAAATAATTTTAGAACAAAGTTATTTTGATTTGATTGATGATGTTTTGGAAAAAAATCAAATTCAAAAAGTTGATGCTTATATATTTGATCTTGGATTTCGTTCAGATCAGGTTGATGATCCGGAAAGGGGATTTTCTTTTCTAAAAGATGGTCCACTCGATATGTCTTTTTCAATTAATAAAGACAAAAAAGATTTTTTCTTGAGTGCAGATTTAATCGTCAATACCTGGAGTGAAGAAACTTTGGCTGATATCATATACGGTTTTGGTGAAGAACAATTTTCTAGAAGAATTGCAAAAGCAATTGTTGAATATCGTAAAAATAAAAAAATTGAAACTACGACCGAATTGTCTGAAATTATAACAAAATCAGTTCCATTTTTTTATCGAAAATTAAAAATTCATCCTGCCACAAAAACTTTTCAAGCAATTAGAATCGCCGTAAATTCTGAACTGGATAGACTAAAAAAGGCATTAGAAATTTCTTTTGAATCACTTTCAGTCGATGGAAAAATAGCAGTAATTAGTTTTCACTCCTTGGAAGACAGAATAGTGAAAATCTTTTTTAGAGAAATGGTTTTACAAAAAAGAGCTCAATACATAAACAAAAAACCAATTACTGCAACCAAAGAAGAATTATTAGAAAATCCAAGATCTCGTAGTGCAAAATTGAGAATTATTAAAAAAATAAATTAATTAAAATGAACACAAAGGTATTAAAAATGAACAAAATAATGTTTTTCTGGACTATTGTTTCTGCTATTGCGATTTTAGTTTTTGTCTATATTTATTTGATAAATACTATAGCTTATTCAATATCTGATAGACAAAAGTTGTCTGAAATAATTACACTTAAACAATCCGAAATATATAATTTGGAAAGTCTACTATTATCTGAAAGTCGAAAATTCAATAAAGACATGGCTTTCAATTATGGTCTAACCAAGACTGTTGTAAATGAGGCACTTGTTATCACAAGAGACAATTCAAATCGCTTAACATTTAATGAATAAAAATAATTTTATAATAAAGTGGAGAGTTTATTTTATTTTGTCAGTGGCTTTTGTCTGTGTTTTTTTGATTATAATTAGATTGTATTCTATTCAAATTATTTCTGGACAAGCATATTCTGAAAGATTAAATTTGCAACATTCAAGACCAACCGCAAATATTTTTGATCGAGGAAACATTTTTTTTGAGGATGTTAATTCTGATAAAATAACCGCAGCATCAATTAAGGCAGGATATAATATTTCCATTAATCCAAAATCAATTCCAAATCCTGAAGATGTTTTTAATAATTTAAATATTTTTTTGAATTTTGAAGAAGGTGAAGATATCTTTAATAAAAGATTTGCAAATAAAGAATTGGTTCATTCAGAAATCGCCAAAAGAGTTCCTTATGAAATTGGAAAAAAAATAAAAGATTTGAATATTAGAGGAGTTTTTGTGGCTGAAGAAAATTGGCGATTTTATCCGGGTAATGAATTGGCAGCACATGCTATCGGTTTTACTGCTTTTCGTGATGATAAAATAGTTGGTCAATATGGACTTGAAAGATATTATGAAAACATTTTAAAAAGAGAATACTCTGCTAATTTCAAGAATTTTTTTGTAGAAGTTTTTTCTAATATAGGAAATATATTTTCTGATAAAGAAAAGTTAAATGGATCTCTGGTCACAACAATTGAACCAAAAACTCAAATATTTGTTGAGGAAGAAATAAAAAATATTCAAAATAAATGGAATTCAAAACAAATTGGAATTATTGTTATGAATCCTCAAAACGGTCAAATAAAAGCAATGGCTCTTTCTCCAAATTTTAATTTAAATGAATTTAATTTGGTTTCTGATACTGCTGTTTATAAAAATCACCTGATTGAAAGTGTTTATGAAATGGGATCAATTATAAAACCTATTACAATTGCCGCCGGTCTTGATATGGGTGTTATAACACCAAAAACAACTTATGAAGATAGGGGTTCCTTAACAATAAACAGTCGAACTATATTTAATTATGATAAAAAGGCAAGGGGAAATGTTGATATGCAGGTAGCTTTAAATCAATCTTTAAATACTGGAATGGCTTTTATTGTAAGAAAAATGGGAAATGCCAACTTTGCTCAATATATGAAAAAACTATTTGAAGAAAAGACCGGGATTGATTTGCCAAATGAGGCAAAATCTATTTTGTATCCGAATTTAAATAGTAGAAATGATATAGAATATGCAACTGCTTCATATGGACAGGGAATCGCAATGAGTCCAATATCTGTAACTAGGGCATTGGCGACTTTGGGAAATGGTGGTAAATTGGTCACACCACATCTAGTTTCAAGAATTGAATATGATGATGGTTTATTTAAAATAATAGATAAAACACCAACTGTTCAGGTTTTTAAAAAAGAAACATCAGAAGAAATAACTAGAATGTTGGTCAAAACTGTAGACGAGGCATTGAGGGGGGGCTCTGTTGCTTTGCAAAATTATAGCATTGCTGCAAAAACTGGAACTGCCCAAATACCTTCTAGAACCGGCGGATATGAAGAAGATAAATATCTTCACTCGTTCTTTGGTTATTTTCCAGCATATGATCCTCAATTTATAATATTTTTGTATCATATAGAACCTGTTGGGGCTCAATATGCATCAGAGACCTTAACTGATCCGTTTATGAATATTGTAAAATTTTTGATAAATCATTATAAAATTCCGGCAGATAGACAAAAAATAAATGAAGACAATAATTAAAAAAATAATATTTTTTATTTTAAAAATCGAAGCTCGACTGGTGCTTTTTAGATATAAACCAAAAATAATAGCAATTTCTGGAACGGTTGGAAAAACCACAACAAAAGATGCAATTTTCGATGCATTGTCTGGAAATTTACATGTTAGAAAAAATCAAAAAAGTATGAATAGCGATATTGGTGTTCCTCTAACCATTTTGGGACTTGAAACTGGCTGGAACGATCCTGTACATTGGCTAAAAAATATTTTTATTGGTTTTATTCAAATCTTTTACCATCCAAATTATCCAAAATGGTTAATTTTGGAAGTTGGTATTGATAGACCAAATGATATGAAAAAAACAGCTTCTTGGCTAAAACCTGATGTTGCTGTTTTGACTGCTTTTGGTGAGATTCCGGTTCATGTTGAATTTTTTGAAGATCCAGATGATGTTACAAGAGAAGAAGCTGATTTGGTAAATTATTTAAAAAAAGATGGAATTGTTATTTTGAATGCGGATGATGAAAAAGCTTTTAAAATAAAATCACATTTGAAAAATAAAGTTTATACTTTTGGTAAAGGTCCAAATGCTGATATTGTTGGTTCCAATTATGCTGTTTTGTATAAAGAAAATTTTCCAATCGGTGCTTCTTTTAAAATAAATTATGATGGAAAAATATTACCAGTTTCAGTTTTTGGTGTAATGGGAGATCAAATAATGTATCCAATTTTGGCAGCTTTTTCTGTGGCTTTTGCTATAAATTTATCACCAATTTCTGTCACTGAGAATTTATTAAAATTTAGGGCACCAAAAGGTAGAATGAATATTATTAGAGGAAAAAATAATTCTATTTTGATTGATGATTCATATAATTCTTCACCAATAGCTTTAACTAGTGCCATAAATAATCTTGCAGAAATAAAAACTGAAGGAAAAAAAATTGCCGTTTTGGGAGATATGACAGAAATTGGCAGATTTTCTGCTAGTGAGCATAGAAAAATTGGTTCTTTGATTAAAAAACACAAAATTGATTTTTTGATAACGATTGGTTTTGTATCAGAATTAATTAATGATCAAGCGATTGAAGATGGAATGGCCAAATCCAGAAATTTTCATTTTTCAAAATCTACAGATGCCCTTGAAAAAGTTTTAGAATTTTTGGAATCTGATAATGTGTTTTTGGTAAAAGGTTCACAGTCAATGAGAATGGAAAAAATAAGCAAGATAATATTGGCTGATGGATTAAACCCAGAAGATTATTTGGTTAGACAAGAAAGTGAATGGTTAAATAGATAGTTTTTATTTTACATATTTTTGTTATTGTATTTTTTGTTGCATTACCTTTTGCTTTTGTTAATGAATTTTTGACTGACCATCCAATGTTTTGGAATTTTATTTTTAATAAAAATAATGTAAAAAAGATTTCAAAAAAAATAGAAAAAAAGATGAGGTATTTTGAATTTTTTATAGTTGGAGTTGTTATTGCTTTGTCTGAAAATCTGTTGGCCATTTGGCTGGCAACTGATGCAGAAATAACTTTGAGAGTTATTTTTATAGCCACAATTGCGGGAATACCATTTGCATATTTTAGTGAAATGGTTGTTGATAAACCAGGATTTTGGAAAAAAGCATTTAAAGTATCTTTTTACGAAGATTTGATTGATTTTGTTAGTTAGTTTTTAATGTTTATTTTATAAAAAACGAATATTTTTATTTTTATAAAAATGTGATATATTTTTATGAAGTATTTTGGCCCTATCGTCTATCGGCTAGGACACAGCCTTCTCAAGGCTGGAAGCGGAGTTCGATTCTCCGTAGGGTCAC
>CALLZK010000005.1 GCA_937858275.1 uncultured bacterium | reverse complement strand
TAATCACAAACCATCACCGCACTTTTGCATTCCTCCGCAGTCGTTTTTAGTCAAGTGCAACTTGACTAAAAAAGGAGACGAGGACTGGAATAAAAAAGTGTAGTGATGGTTTTTTAATTAATTTTCAATAAAATTATCTTCTGCTATCTTTTTATAAAAATATGCAGAATCCCTAATTTTCCTTTCAAAATTTTCTCTGTCAACTGCTACTAATCCAAATTTTAACCAATAACCCTTATCCCATTCAAAATTATCTAAAAGAGACCAATAAAAATAACCACGAACCTCAACACCATCTAACATTGCTTGATGTACGGCAATTAGCGAACGACGAACAAATTCCTCCCTCAAATTATCAAAAGCATCGGCAATTCCATTTTCTGTTATATAAACAGGTTTATTATATTTTTTTAATTCTATCAGGGATTGATAAATTGATTCCGGATGAAATTCCCAGCCAAAGTCGGTTTGAGTTTTATTTGGATTTTTACCATACCAACCGTCAATCACATTTCTATTGTAGTGATTTAATCCAATAAAATCTTGATGTTCAGAAATTTTATCCAAAAAATAAAAATTCCAAATTCTGTCAGCAACCTTTTTCAAAATTTTATTCCAAATATTTTTAGGAGAAAATTTATGTGGCATTTTAAAATCTTTATCCAAAATAGAAAGTTTATTTGATTGTCCTAAAATTTCAAAAGACACTTGATGTTTGGCAATTCCAACTTGAGCATTTATATTTTTTTTCTTTATAACTTCAAAAGATAACTTGTGAGCAGAAATTAAATTTTTGATAGCCACAAAAGAAAGTCTGAGACATTTTTTTTGCGGTGGCCAGACACCCTTAAAATATGAGTGCGATGTTTGAACATCTGGCTCATTTAGTGTAACCCAAAATTTTACACTTTCACCAAAACTTTCGACAAGTTTTTGTGTGTATATTTTGAATTTTTCAGGAAAATCCTTGCTTGTTGTACCACCTCTTTCTGCCAACCATACTGGCAAAGTCCAATGCCATAATGTTACAAAAGGTTCTATTTTTCTTTCTCTCAAAGAATCAATCATTTTTTTATATTTTGAAATTGCATCCTCATCAAATTTTCCTTCTTCTGGCTCAATTCTTGACCACTCAATAGAAAATCTATATGCTTTCAAACTCAAAAATTGAATAATATTAAAATCTTCCTCAAACCTATTCCAAGAATCACATGCCATTCCTGAAATATAATTTTCTGGTTTTTCAGCTTCTGATTTGAATTTTTTCCAATTCGGATTCCATAAAAAATTTTTTTCTGATTTTTCTGCCAACAAATCAGCATTTTTTATTTCCCACTTTACCCAATCATTTTTTTGTCCACCTTCTATTTGATGAGATGCGGTTGCGGTTCCCCACAAAAAATCGTATGGAAATTTTAATTGTTTTTTCATAAAAAAATTATATCACAAAAAATTACCCGCTGACACATTGTTCAGCGGGCTAATTTTGTCAAAAAAATGCTGTTTAGTCGCATAATTTTGGCAAAGGAATTGATTGATCAATAACACCCAAAACATCTGGATCATTCCAAATGTTATTAAGATCGTGCAATGCCTCATCTGCGGTTTTCAGTTTTCGACTTCCGTCTTTGTGCATAAACAATGCCTCAATTCGCGGAAACAAGTCTTTGAACCGACGAATAACCGCATCTGGTGGTAAAGTTCCACCCCTACGATCACCATAAAAATAATGGAAAGCAATGTGTTCCTCAATGGGAACTTTTACTTTGTTTTTCTTTCCACTTTTACCACCCCTCGAACGAGGTTTTCTGTGATGTTCATTTTGTGTACTTTCACCATTTTTGACCCGCGAAAGATCTGTCATAGTTATATGAACAATTACCTTGGCCTTTGTCACAAATCACTCTCCTTGTTGTTATTTAATTTATTTCAGGAACACTCCCCTGATATTAATTTTAACTCTTAATTATTTATTCTGCAAATACTTTTTGATTGCCAAAAAACTAGATATACTTCCAATAAAAATTCCAGATACTAAAATTATTGACATTATTTGCCAGAAATTTTGTAAATAATATTGATAAACATTTAGATCAAAAAATAGTCTAGCAGTATCTTGTCCAATATAATGTGTAATCGGAATTAAAACTATCAATACGAAAATTGCAGAAACTAATCCGTAAATCGCCCCTGCTACCACAAAAGGACCTGTGATATATCCATGATCTGCACCAACCAAATTCATAACTTTTATTTCATCTCTTGAAATATAAATCGCTAAACGAATTGTGTTAAGTGTAATCAAAATAGATAATATAATAAACAAAATTGTCACAATTGCCCCAAACTTCTCTCCAGCAGAAATTATGCTTGTTAGTCTATCAATGACCAATTTTTTATCTGAATAATTAACTGTATCTATAATTGAATTTGTTGTATCAATTGAATAATTTTGTATTAAAAAATTATTTATAGATTCATATTCTGAAAGTTCTTTTGCTTTTACATTCAATGATGCACCGAAAGGATTTGATCCCAAAATTTCAAGTGGAGCAAGTAATGTTTGTTTGTCCCTATTTCTTACAATATAATTTTCCAAAACTTTTTCTTTTGAAACATATTCCACAGATTCAACTTGTGGCAAAGATTCTAAATCTGATTTTACTTTCAAAACAGATTGTTCTGACACTGATTCAAAAAAATTAATATTTATGGCAGCTTTTGATTTTAAAGAAATCAAAGTATGATTTAATAAAGCACTAGAAAAAATAACTCCAGCCAAAATCAAAAGAGTTATAATCATAACCAAAACAGCAGATAATGAGACAACACCATTTCTCAAAAAATTTAGGGCACCAGATTTTATTATTCTTTTTATTGTAAGTGAAAACATATTTTTATTTTATAAAACATAACGACCGGTTGGATCGTCTCTAATAATTTTTCCATCTTCCATTGTGATTACCCTTTTTGATAATTCATCAATAACACCCTTGTTGTGAGTCGTCAAAATCACTGTGGTTCCCAGATCGTTAACCTTTTTTAACATTTGTACAATTTCATAAGTATTTAGAGGATCAAGATTACCAGTTGGCTCATCAGCAACAATAACATCTGGCTGATTAACTATGGCTCTTGCAATTGCAACTCTTTGTTTTTCTCCACCCGACAATTCATCTGGAAAATTGAAAGCTTTTGAAGAAAGATTAACCAAATCTAAAACATATGGAACATCAGAAGAAATTTCATCATCCGGCCTATCAGCAACCTCCATTGCAAATGCAATATTTTCATAAACAGTTTTGTTTGGTAATAATCTAAAATCTTGAAATATTGTTCCAATTCTTCTTCGTAATTTGTTTACATGATGTCTTTTTAGGGTATGAACATCAGTTGATTCAAAAATAACTCTTCCTTCTGTTGGCCTGTCTTCAGCTAACAACATTTTTATTAATGTTGTTTTTCCTGCACCAGAATGTCCGACAATTGACACAAATTCACTTGGTTCAATTTTCAAATTAATATCAGTTAATGCTTTTGTATTATCGTTGTATATTTTTGTAACTTTATCAAAATAAATCATACTGTTTTATATTCTACACTATTTTTTCATAGAGTCTACAAACAAGTCAATATCTCCTGCCAAAACCGACTCCACATCGCTTGTTTCAACATTATTTCTATGATCTTTTACTAATTTGTATGGATGCAAAAAATAAGACCTGATTTGATTTCCCCATTGAGCTTGAGTGTTTTTTGAGACTGATAATTCAGAAATTTCTCCAAGTCGTTTTTTTTCCATCAAATTAAAAACCCTGCCCCTTATAACCTCAAGAGCTTTTTCTTTATTTTGAATTTGACTTCTTTCTGAAGAAATAAAAGTTGTTGCACCAGTTGGTTTGTGAACAATTCTAACCGCCGTCTCTCTTTTGTTTACATTTTGTCCACCAGGACCACTTGATTTTGTAAATTCAATTTGCAAATCATCGTCTTTAATTTCAAATTCTTTTTGAGCAAATTGAGGAATAATCTCTACCATCGCAAAACTTGTTTGTCTTTTACCAGAAGAATTAAACGGGGACTTTCTAACAAGTCTGTGAACTCCAGATTCGTGTTTTAAAATTCCATATACTTTTTTTCCAATAATTTCAAAAGTAATTGATCTATATCCACCATTATCATTTTGATTTTCATCCAAAAAATTAATTTGCCATTTTTTGTTTGAAGCAAATTTCATATACATTTCAAGCAACATTCTAACCCAATCTTCAGCATCTTCACCGCCTGCACCAGCAAAAATATTTATTGTGACATTTTGATTATCGTATTTATCAACTCCAGCAAGTTGATCTTGCAAATTTTGTAATTCCAAAATCTTTTTTTGTGCCAAATCTTTGTTTTGCCAAAAATCATTTTGCATCATTGAATTTTCAATTTCCAAAATTCTATTTTCAATTTGCTTTTTGTTATCTTTTTCCATTTTTTTAAAAAAATTAAATTTGGAGCCAATGACCGGGATTGAACCGGTGACCTCACCCTTACCATGGGTGTGCTCTACCAACTGAGCTACATTGGCAAAAACTTCTATTGTATAAATGTAATACAAAAAAAACTTTTTTTCAATCAAAATATAAAAAATCGTGCTTTATGGCACGATTTTAAAAACCCAAAATTTAAATCTAAATACCTGGTACTTGTGGAATTATTGATGCTTTAAACATCAAGTTTCCTTCGCCGAAGGAGTTGTTTCCAAAAGTTAACACAGTATCTATCAAAGTAAAGAACTTGAGAAGGGTACTCTCGAATGCCCGAAATACTTCTGGCATCAAAAAGCCGATAATGATTATCGCCAATCCAAGCCCAATCGCTCTAAATATTCCCATATTTTTAGCATTACGAGAGAAGCTTGTGTAATTCTGTCCGACAACAGAATTTCTGGCTAAAACCAGACCGCCCCTCTCTTTTTGGGCCCAAATGATAGATTAAAATTGTAAGATGAGTAATTTTTTTCTTTAAAAAAATTTTGGACTCAAATAAAGAGAGGTGTTTGGATCATTACCTTGATACTAGATTTCAATGATCTTTCCTTACACATATTATTATAGCATATATGATATAAAAAAGCAAACCAAAATACAAAAAACTTGGTTTGTCAAATTATAAAATTTTACCTTATTTTATACCAAAACCAGACAACCAATACCCTATCAAATAAGCTATGATGGCCGCTATTGCCCCAATCAAAAGTGTCTCTGTTGCCGAAAATAATTTATTTTTGTTAGTTATTAATCCTTTAAAATATCCCACCAAAGCAAAAGCTATTCCAGTCAAAATTATAGAAACCAAAAAACTATTTTTTCCAAAGTTAAAAACAAAAGCAATTAATGGCACAAAGCCAATCAAAACAAAAGCCAAAAAAGTTACAAAACCAGCATAAATTGGTTTTCTACCTGACATATCATGATTTAGATCTTGTCCAGATTTTGAAGACAAATAATTTGAGACGGCCATTGAAAAACCGTCAGCAAACAAATTAGCAAAACCCAAAATCAAAATTATTGAACTGGAAAGTGAGGCACCGACAACACCAGATACTATAGCGAAAGTTGTAACCAATCCATCAATCGAACCAAAAATAAAATCTGGTAAATATTTTTTATGTTTTAACATAGTGTTTTTTATTATAACAAAAAAAGAAAATCCCCGAAACGGTCGAGGATTTCTGAATCAAAAATCATTTTTTAAATTTTCTGCCTTTTCTAAATTTAGATTTTTGGGCTCTGGGCCGAAATTTAAAAAAGTTAGATTCTAATTCTTCGATTGAACAATGAGTTTTGACTCTCTTTGATTTATTTGTCTTTTTCACAAATACTCCTTTCTAAAAACTCTACTTGGAAAAATATAACAATTTTTATTTAAAGTCAATTATTTTTGAGCCACCTCGCGGAATCGAACCGCGGACCTATGCTTTACGAAAGCATTGCTCTACCAACTGAGCTAAGGTGGCAAATTTTTTTATTACAAAATTAAAATTATTGCTTTTTAATAAAAAAATGCTAATTTGTAAGTCAGGAAATTGTCTTTTTCAAGACAAATAAATAGTACAAAAAAACCAGACAAAACACAAAGAAAGGTTGAATTTGAAATGAAAAAAAATAAAAAATCTCTCAATTCTGTGACCCCAAGATGGGAGCCCTTAACAAAAAACCAAATCAATTTATTGATTAAGGTTTTGATTCATTTGATTGGTGATGGTCAAAAAGCACTCATGGTAGACCCAAAATTTCAAAAATTCGTGGCAGGAGAATACAATTCCTTTCCGCTGGGAATTTATGAAATAAAGAGAGTAATTGATTTGCCAGATGCTTTCAGTATTACAAGAATCAAAGATTCGGACATTCTTGATTCACCAAATGAAATTTTGGCAATTGGTGCTGCTAGGATTTTGATCATTGGCAATCCAGAAATACATTTTGTAATACCAAGATGTATATAGTAAAAAATCAACAAACAAAAAAGTCGCCCGCAAATCGCTTGGGCGACTTTTATTTTTTAAAATTTTTAAATAATTTTTCGAGGTAGTTTTGGCCAAATTCTTGTCACAAATTCATAATTTATTGTATTAATATTTTCTGCCAAAAATTCTGCAGTAATTTCTTGATTATTTTGCACACCAAGCAGAACTACAATATCACCAACCTTTAAAATATTTTTTGAAATATCAAAACTAATATCAACGACAAACATATTCATTGCCACTCTACCCAAAATCTTGCATTTTTTTCCTGCAATCAAAACATGGCCATTATTGGAAAATCCCCTATCATATCCATCACTATATCCTTGTGGAATAATGGCAATTTTGGTTTTTTTGTTGGTGATAAAGGTTTTTCCATATCCAATAGGATAATTTTTTGGTAAATCTTTTATTTGAGCAATTTGAGTAATCCAACTCATTACAGGTTTTATATTTATGTATTTTTCAAATCTTTTTTTCAAAAAAACAGATGGCCATAATCCATACATTCCAATTCCCAATCTAACTATTTCCCCACCCCAATTTTCTTTTTGATCTGTCAAAAAACCAGAAGTGGCTGAGATGTGATGAAAAATATTGTAAAAGCCACAGTCTTTTGCAATTTGTTTGGTTTTTAATAAATCATGATATTGTTTTTGAGCATGCTCCAAATTATCAACATCTTCAATGTTTGAAAAATGAGAATAAACTGCTTCAACTTCTAAAAATTCAAATTTTTTTATTGCTATAAAAAACTCTCTTGCTTGTGAACTCAAAATTCCCTGCCTACCCAAAAAACAATCAATTTTTATGTGGATTTTTGTTTTTTTATTTTGAGATTTTGAAATTTGATTGATTTTTTTTATAATTCCCAAATCATAAACTCCAAAAATTCCATTTAGTTTTATGGCATCTGATAATTGATTTTTTGCAACATATCCAAAAACAAAGGTTGGTTTTTGAGTGTATTGTCTGATTTCTTGTAATTCCGCAAAATCATCAACCTGAAAATAATCAACATATTTTTCTAAAATAGAGACAACTTCTTTTGTACCATGACCATATGCATTAGCTTTTACAACTCCGGCGATTTTGATCTGGCTATTTTTTTTATTTTCAAGAATCTTTTTTCTAAATTCCAAAACATTATTGATAAGATTTTTTTTATTTATATGTATTTCTGAAATATTATTCATATTAAATTATTCTAAATTAACTTTTTCGGCCGAAATTTTTTGACCAAACAAAATACTTCCTATTTCAATAAATTTCTGGGTCAAATCGGTAGTGTAAAATTCAATTTTTTTGTTTTTTGATAATTTTTGATTTATCTCTGGATGTCTTTCCAAATAATTTTTTAATTTTTTTGAGACTATTTGTCCTTCACTAATTACTGAAATATTTAAACCGATTTTTTTTGCCACAAATTCAATTTTGTCTTTTAAAATTCCATAATGAGTACAACCCAAAATCAAAGTATCAATATTTAAATCCAAAAAATATGAAAGATATTTTTCTATTATTTTTTCCAAAATAACAGAATCATTTTCACCAGATTCAACAATTGGCACCAATAGCGGACATGCTTTTTGAAAAACTTCTACTGATTCATCGAGTTTTTTTAATTCATTATAAAAAGCATTTGAAGAAATTGTGCTTTCTGTACCAATAATTCCAATTTTTTTATTTTTGGTTAATAAAATAGCATGTTCGGTTGCCGGAATAATCACACCCAAAACTCTTCTGTCTGGATAATTTTTTATCAAATAATCTTGTTGAATTTGTCTCAGTGCTTTTGCTGAAGCAGTATTGCAAGCAAAAATAATCAATTGACAATCTTTTTTAAATAAAAAATCTACCGCCTGTTGTGTGTATTTATAAATTGTCTCTTGAGATCTAGAACCATAAGGAGTTCTAGCAGTATCACCCAAATATACAAAATCATATTCTGACAATTCTTTTTTAACATTTTTAAAAATATCTAGCCCACCAAATCCAGAATCAAATATGCCTATTTTCATATAAATGATAATATAACAAATTTTTGTCTAAGTAAAATAAATATACTATAATAGAGATATATGCTGTTAGCGATTAATATTTTGATATTTATTTTTTGCTGTTTTTTGCTATATATTGCCGGAGAATTAATTGTTAAAAATCTTTTAAAATTGGCAAGATATTTGGGAGTAACAGAATTTGTGGTGGCTTTTTTTGTGATGGCAGTTGCGGCCTCTCTTCCAAACTTATTTGTCGGAATTACATCTGCCCTAAAAGGAGTTTCTGAATTATCTTTCGGGGACATTATGGGAAACAATATGATTGCAATGACTTTGGCAGTTGGTCTGGCAGTTTTTTTCTCACCAAGTAAAGAAATACCAGCTGACTGCAAAACAATTCAAAAAACATCCATTTTTACAATCATATCTGCCGTATTACCAATTATATTAATATCTGATGGAATAATTTCTAGAATTGATGGAATTGTTTTGCTTGGATTATTTGCATATTATATTTTCTGGCTATTTTCCAAAAAAGAAAGATTTTCAAAAATATATGATGAAGAATATGAAGAAAAAAGTTTTGTAGAAGAAGCAAAACTAGCATTATCTGATATATTGAAAATTTTTGGTGGTGGAGCAATATTATTAATTTCTGCACAAGGGATAGTTTTTTCTGCATCTTCAATAGCTAGAATTTTAGAATTTCCACTAGTTTTAGTTGGTTTATTAATTCTTGGATTTGGAAGTGCTTTGCCAGAAATATATTTTGGAATTAGTTCTGCAAAAAAGGGAGAAACTCAAATGATTTTGGGGAATTTAATGGGGGCAGTTATAATTCCAGCATCTTTAGTTATTGGAATAGTTTCAATAATAAGTCCCATCAAAAGTGAGGGATTAGAATTTTCTATCATAAATAGAATATTTTTAATTTTGGCAGCAATTTTCTTTTTCTTATTTACAAAAAGCCATGACAAAGTCACAAAAAAAGAGAGTTATTTTTTGGTGGCATTATACATATTGTTTGTGACAACAATAATTATAACTAAAATAAATTAATGAGTATTTTATTTTTCTTTTTTTGAAACAAACAACAAAATCAAAATCATTAATGCTGATATTGCACCAGAAACCATTACTGTATTAATTATATAACTAAGTGCTTCTTCTGCCGTATATACATCTGCCAAACTTAAAATTCCAAACAAAACTATTGGGCCAACCAAAATACCTATTAATAAAACTATAACCATTTTTATTTTTTCTTGCATAACAATATTATATTATAATTAATCTTTCTTTTTTAAATTAATCCCCAGTTCTCTTAATTGCTCTAATGAAATTTCCGATGGTGAATCCATCATCAAATCTCTTCCTTCGCCGGTTTTGGCAAAAGCAATAACTTCTCTGATGTTTGGTTCATTTTGCAATAACATAATTAATCTATCAAAACCAAAAGCCAATCCACCGTGTGGTGGTGTTCCAGAATCCAAAGCATTCAACATGTGACCAAAATTATTTTGAATTCTTTCTTCAGAATATCCCATTATTTGAAAAACTTTTTTTAAAGCATTAGATTTATGATTTCTAATTCCTCCACCACCAACTTCATAACCATTCAAAACCATGTCATATTGTGCAGCAACAATTCCTTCAATATTTTTTTCTTGCATTAAATCATCCATAAATTCCGGTTTTGGAGCAGAAAAAGGGTTATGAGTAAAAGTCCATTGTCCATTATCTGTTTTTTCAAAAAATGGAAAATCGACAATCCAACAAAAAGCTAGCAGGTTTGGGTTATTTTTATCTTTTCTAATATCCGGTTTGTCACTACCGTATTTTTCCATAGCTTCTTCATAAGAAATCCTTGGGAAAGGTATTTGTTGTATTTCTTTTTCTGGATATACAGATTTGACCAAATTTATGATTGCTCTTTCGTTTATGTCCATAACATCATCCTGATCTACAAAACTCATTTCCATGTCAATTTGTGTAAATTCAGGTTGTCTATCACCTCTTGTGTCTTCATCCCTAAAACATCTAGCAATTTGAAAATATTTTTCAAAACTAGCAGACATCAAAAGTTGTTTGTATTGTTGTGGTGATTGGGGTAATGCATAAAATTTACCATTATAGAGTCTGGAAGGAATAACATAATCTCTAGAACCTTCAGGGGTGGATTTTGTCATATAAGGTGTTTCTATTTCCACAAAACCCTCTTTTGTATAAAATTCTCTCAAATTTTGAATCGAAAAATGTCTATTTCGAATATTTTTTTGCAATCTTTGACGACGAAGGTCAATGTGTCTGTATTTTAATCTAACTTCTTCATTTATTTCTTTACCATCTGTAGAAATATCAAAAGGAGGGGTTGTGGCTTCGTTTAAAATTTTCATCGAAAGAATTTCTACTTCAATGTCACCATTCATTTTTTCTTTTTGAATATTTCTTTCTGGACGAGAATTAATTTTTCCAGAAACTTCAACAACCCATTCGGGTCTAACTTTTTCTCCAACAGCATGTGCCTCTTTTGCATTTGGCAAAATTACACCCTGAACTGATCCGGTTACATCTCTAAAATCAAAAAAAATCATCTTTCCCTGATCTCGACGAACATCAATCCAACCCATTATTGTTACTTCTTGATTTAAATAATTTTTAAGATCTTTTATATAAATTCTTTTCATAATTAAAGAATTATAGCACATTTGTGATTATTTAAAATAATCACAAAACAACTCCTAAGGAAATCTTGATTTTAGATTTTCCCAAAATTCTTCTTTTGTATAACTTTGTAATTTCAAATCTATTTCTTTAACTAAAAAATCAATTCTGTATTTTTTATTTATTTCTTCAAAACTTAAATCATTTGGAATAAAACCCAATTTGTACATATAATCATCAGCATATCCTGTAAACAATCTTGAGTAATGAAATGGGACACTGCCCTTTTTGACACGATTAGCAGAATCCGCCAACAAATTTGTGCAGTTAGAAGTCATTGTATTATAAAATCTTGGTGTGGTTTGCAATTTTTGTGCCTCAATCGACAAGTCTAAAAGCAGTGCCCTGCCGGCTTCTTTTGAAATCAAAAGTGGGTACATATTTAATTCATGATCTTCATAATGAACTGCTCTACGAGTAACAAAATCTGCTGAGCTACCAAATGCATACCATAATTCATATTTATTAAAAACACCCTTTATTGAATTAAATTTTTCATCTTCTTCTCTTCTGGCCTCTATTGAAACAGATAATTCTTTGCCATCAGAAAATTCAAATAAGAAAAAAGAATGTCCGACACCATCCCATTTCCCAAACGGATTAAACAGTAAATAGGTTTTTTCTATTTTGTTTAAATCAAATTCATCTTCATAATAATTTTTTGATAAGATTTTTTCGGTGTCATATCTCCAGTCTCTGATATTTTTAATTTTTAAAATATTATCTTGAATTTCTATTTCAGGTAAAATTTTTGAATCTTCTGCCCAATTTCTATCAAGAGAAGGTGTTTTGAAAATATTTGTTAAAAAAATAAAAAATATTATAGTAAAAAGAAAAGTAAAAATTACCAAAACAATTTTGATAAGTTTGAGTATTTTTTTCATAATTGATTGCATTAAATAATAATATTATTAATTTTAAATTATTGCAATTTTATTTTTTAAGATGATATTTTTATAATAATTTATTTGTATTATTTTTTAAAAACTAAATATTCCTCTAGGGTTATTCTCTTGTTATGTATATTTTTAGCATGCTCAATTCCAACAAATCTCCAGTGCCAAGGTTCATAAATATAACCAGTTATTTCAGTTTTATCTTTTGGATAGCTCAAAATAAATCCGTATTTATGGGCATTTTTTTCAAGCCAATTAAATTCTGGTGTTTTATAAAACAAATCATCTGCACCAATAAAATTATTTGATTTTGCAGACACATCTATTGCCGTACCCAATTGATGTTCTGAATGGCCAGGTAATGCAACTTCATCAACCACCCTTTTTGACCCTAAAACATTTGACCATATTTTATAAATCAAATCTTGAATTTCCAATCTTCTAAAACCAGATGTGACCGCGATTTCGAAACCGTCTTTTTTTGCATCAAGAATCATTTTTTCAAGATGGGGTATAATATTAGATTTTACACAAACCAAACCAACTGTCTTTATGCTTTCTGGCAATTTTTCTAAATTTTTAGGAATATAATTTTTTGGTAAAGGATTTTTTTTATTAACCAAAAAAAGAATTTCATCAGACAAAATAGGCCCTGTGCCGATTTCTTGCGGACATAATTCATTAAAATAAATTTTATTTAATAAATTTAATGTTGAATAATCAACAATTCCTGTCTGTTTTAAGTTGTTATTTTTTTGAAAATTAGAAATTGCTTCTGATGTTATTGGACCAAAATAACCAGTCACATGATCGTTTTTAAAATTTTTATCAAATTCCGATAATGCATGTTGAATATTTTTTACATCAGGACCCTTATCACCAATTTTTATTTCTCTTTTTAGACCGCCAGATTTTTGATAGTCATAAACATATAAAACATTTAAATTCATTAGTGCTGAAATTTTATTTTTTATATTTTGCCAAATCTGATTATTAAAAATTGAAAATAATAAAATTAGAACAAATATTGTTAATATATATAATATACGATTTTTATGCATTTTCTAAAAAATAAATACTTAATAAAATTAAATCGAAAAAATTAACTTGTATACATTACAACTTCTTCCAATTTTGCAACATCTTCACCTAAATAATATCCCCTAAAACTACTTTTTTTCATTTGAAAACAATTAAAATCTTTTTCAAACTCACCAGCATTTGGTGGTAATGGTTCGTCTTTCCAACATTCTTTAGCTACAACACTTTTCAAAAATTTGCCAGATAAATCAGTTATCTCATTAATTCCGAGATTTAATTTATACTTTTTATCAACCGTAACACTTGGGCAACACATTGGATCATCTGGACCATGTGTGGTCATGTTAACATTTATAACTCCATCATTTATTTTTATTGAATTTATTTTTACCCTATCACCAACTTCTATCTGATTAAAATAATTTGGCACACCATTATTATTTAAAAATACTACCAAATTTGCATACGACCCCGTACCGCCACCAAAATTTCTATAAATAAAAATCGCAGCATCTTGTTTGCCGTCATTATTCAAATCTCCAAAAGATATTGTGTCTTTATTAATTGTATAAGTAACACGAGCATTGTCTTTTTCATCTCCTTTTCCTTGAATCGTTTCATGTGTATAAAGACCGTCTTTAAATATAAAATTATCATTGTTTATTTGGTAACTTACATTTAATATTTGCTCTTTATTTAATGAAGAAATATTTTCTGAAGACTTATTTATAGATAATTGTTCTGTATTTTTTTTGACTCATTATTTGAAACTATATAAAAATAATCATCACTAGTATCACAAACTTTAGTTTCTTCAATATTATCACATATTATTATTTTATATCTTGAATCTGGTTTAATACCAACTTCCCCAATCAGTGAACTAATAAAATTTCCGTCGTCAGAATAAGACAAATGATTGATTTTTTCTCTTCTAACGATTTCTCCAAACTCATTTACTAAAGAAACTTCTGTCTTTCCCAGAATATCATTTTTGCCATAAGAAGAAGTCCACTCAAACATTAAGTCGCCAGCCATATATATTTCTCCGTAATTAATTTTTTCATTTCCGTTTGGCCTTAAAACTTTTATTTCATATTTTTTATCAAGATCTATTTCTAAAACTGTTTCTTCCGCAATTTCTTTATTAGAAAAAATAAAATTGTTCAAGTATAAATATGTACCAATACTAAACACAAATATTGAAATTACGATTAAATATATAAATAATTTATTTTTCATACACAATATTTTACCACATTTCTAAATCTCATACACCGCATGATTTTTGGTGGCTTAAAATAATCTTTTATCAGCGATTTGCGGTAACCAAGACAAATCCATTCTGTATATATTTGGATTATCTGGAATAATATTTACTTCAACATCTTTTGGTAATAAATCTTTTGGATTGTAGTCTAAATAATCACTATAAAAAATATAAACCTTTTTATCTGTTGGATTTATCCACTGGGCTCTTATATAAAAAGATACATATTCTCTTCTTTTTCCACTACTAATTTCTTCTTCAACAACAAGATGATCGGCTCTTATTTTTTTTCCAAAGCTATCTAACATTTCTTTTTCTTTTCTTTTTTTAAATGAATCATATATTGTATAAATAAAAATAAAAGTAAAAATAGTTCCAACTATAAAAGTAATAATTGAACCGAACCAAAGACTAAAAAAAGAATCTATTTGTGATTCTGAACCATTATTTGATATTAGTATTTTTACCTCTTGACCAATTTTATATGCTGGAGGATTAGAGGAGATGCTCGATACAAAAGTTTTCTCTAAACCATTGTGATTATATTTTATTATTGGTTAATAAGTGACACTGTTATTGTCCCTTTTTTCCCTCAGTTCAATAACTTGCCCAACAGACTTTGTAGCTGAATTTATAAAATTGATTTGATTAATTGTTAGACTAACAAAAAAAACCAGCACTCCAATACCAACAATACCAAAAATAAAAGAAAATATGTAAAATGATGAACTGTTTTTTGCTATATTATTTTTCATATACAAATTATACCACAATTCCAAATCCTATAAACTGCAGGTTTTTCGGTGACTTAAAATATGTGCAAGAAGTTGGTGCGGGCTAGTGGACGATGTTGGAACTGAAATTAACTTCAAATAATCAGGTCTAATATTTTCCAAACAATTCAATCTCGATCTCATTACTATTTTGCTTTTCCTTTCCATGGTCATAAGTAACGACATATAGTTTGTATACACCAGGAGTCAAATATTTCTCAGTATCACAAAATGGTGGTTTCTGACTCCATGGTTCTGAGCAAAGTGCATTATTTGGATTAAATGATATTGAATGAGTTCCATCTGAATTATGATTAGCAATAGAAGAAATATAGTAAATATTTCCTTGTAAATCTTTTATAACCACATTTTGATCCCTCTAGCTTCAATTAAATTATTTCCTGTAATAACAACTGCAAGTGTCGAGTTTTGTGTAAATTTTTGTGGATTAACTGAAATAATTTTTGGTACTGGTAAAGTATTCAATTCAGACACATTTTGCATAATTTTTGATCTTTCAACAGGATTTAAAGCTTTTTCAAACAATTCATCAACTTCTTTCTTAACCCTAGAGACTTCTTCGGAACTGTAATCTTTCTTTTTAACCTCAATTTTATTTACAATATTATCTCTCAAATTAATAATTAATACACCGTCAAAACCATCTCCGAGCAAATCATTGGTAAAAGTTCTAATTACTAATTCATTAGTATCATCAAAATATTTTATATCTTCATTGAAATTTGAGATCAAATATTTGTTTTTACCAGATAAAAGATTTGTTCCTGTGCTCTGATCAATTAAATAATAAGTCGCCATATCCCAAGATAGTGTTTTAAATAAAACAAATCTATTATTATCAAAATATTTAATCTCTACAATTCTTTCATAAAATTCTTTTCCTTTATTTGATTTAGAAATTATTTGTCCTTTTTCATAACTTTGATAATAAACAGTGTTTTTTATAACATCACTAGAATAATTTTCGAGTGCATCATTAGGAACACGATTAAATGTTCTTGTATAATAAATTCCGACTCCTATTATTAAAAGTCCGGTGATAAATAATAAAATATTTATAAATCTTTTTTTATTCATATGTTAAAAGTATAACACTTTCCTAAAACAAAAAAACCCGAAAGGGTGTTTTTGCAAACCGTTCGCAAGCGTGGGTTAGTAGACGGTGTTGGAACAAAAATTTATAAATTTAGCTAAAATTATTTAAAAAAATAATACCAAATCTACGGATATATTTTATCATGTGTACTTTTTTGAATTTTTCCAAACTTGGTTAAATTTTTTCGCACGGCATAATCACCCTAAGGAGTTCCAAATCCCATACACCGTAGGATTTTTGGTGGCTTGAAATATGGCTTTAAAATTCTGCGCGAGTTTGTCGATGCTGTCGGAACTAAGTTGTTAAAAAATATAGTTATTTTTTCCTTCTAACCATCCAGATGCTAGCGATTAATAAAACTAACCCAATACCCCAAGCGGCTGGGTTATAGATTGTATAATCAATTAAATTTTCTTTTAGAGCGACAATTTTAGGCTCGCAAGTCCCTTGACCAATAAGGTTACGTCTAGCATGCGGAACTAATCCTTCACAACAAGTATCAAAAATAAATACTGGTTTCCCTTGTTCTACGCAATAAAAATCCCTCCTATATTCTAGTCCACACTTTCCTTCATAAAAATCACGAATCTCACAGTATCCACCGTCATCAAAATCACAAAATACTTCACCCGTACCGTTAACCAAATAGGCACCCTAATTGACCACATACCCCTGGTGTTCACAGAATGCGGGTGCCGGGTCCATTAAAGCAAAAACATCCCGAGCAACAAGAAACGAAGCAATAATTATTAACAGTGTAAAAACTTTTTTCATACACAACATTATACCACTTCCACAAAACAAAAAACACTCTCTTGGGTGAATTCGTTCCCGCAAATAATGTTTGTCGTAAGCTTGCGCGAGGACGGGCCCCGGCTCCGTCTTTCGAGTCCCTGGTGCTAACTCAGGAACGCAAAAAGGAATGCCTGAAGACATTCCTTTTTGGTCTAGCGCGGGCTAGTGGACGATGTTAGAACCGGAATTATGAGGTATGCTTATGAATAATAGAAGTAATTAAGGTCTGATACGGAATTCCTTCTTCAGCGGCTTTAGACTTAACCTTCAGAATATCCCTCTCTGCCAATCGAATAGTTATTGATTTATTTTTCTTAAATGTATTCTTGGCTATTGTAGTATATTTATTCTTTTCTCTAGATAAATTAGAAACACTCTCAAATTCACCATTCTCATATGATTTTAAGATGTCTTTTTCTTCTTTTGTTAGTATTGTTTTTTTCATGTTTTTATAATAAATATTTTTTAGTTGCTTTTTCGCTTAGAAAAATTGTTTTTAAAATTACTTTTTCTTTTTTATCTTCAAAAGGGACACAATATGCATAATTATCAATTTCAACAATAAATATCTTTTGATTTTTATGTCTTCTTTTGTTTTTAACTATATCCAACAGTTTTTTACTCTCTATTGCTACAATAACCTCTTCAAAAGAAATGTTTCTTTCTTTTTTAAGTTTCTGATTCTTTTTATCGTACCAATCATATACTGTCATATTTGCATGATAACAAATGTACATCTTTTGTCAATACATAAATTTAGAAAGATTTTAACAAAAGAAACCGGTATTAATACCCTGTCCGTGTCCACTTTATAGGGTACAGACCAAATGCGCGAGTGAAGGGACTTGGTCACAGATAATTTTCGCTGCGCTCAAATTTCTGCGACCCCGACTCGCCTCCCCAGGTCGCCACGCGACACAGGGGCCCCGGCTCCGTCTTTCAAGTCCCACACTCACTTTGCACAAAGACACAAAAAGAGCCAGAGCTCTGCTCTGACTTTTTTTGGTCTAGCGCGAGTGAAGGGACTTGAACCCTCGACCTTCCGCGTGACAGGCGGACGCTCTA
>CALLZK010000004.1 GCA_937858275.1 uncultured bacterium | reverse complement strand
ACTCTGCCATCTCTCCAATATATTCGCTTCGCTCAAATTGTCGCCCCGACCAAAAAGTCAAAAAGACAATTTTCATAATTATAGATTAAAAATCCATAATTTCCAAATACTAGCCAAAAAAAACAAATTTTGCAATGATATAAAAATATGACAAATTCAAGAAATCAAAAACACATGGGTATAGATTATGGAACAAAAAAAATTGGTATTGCCATTTCTGATGATAATGGAAGAATCGCTTTTCCAAAAACAACTCTCAACAATGACTCAAAAATCATAGAAAATTTAAAAAAAATAATTTCAGATAATAAAATTACAAAAATTGTGATAGGGGAGTCAAAAAATTATAAAATGCAAGATAATGAAATAATGAAAGATATTTTGGAGTTAAAAAAGGTTTTAGAAACTTTATTAGAGGCAGATGTCATTTTGCAACCAGAATTTTTAACAAGTGTAGAGGCATTAAAAATGGGTAGTACACAAGAAAATATTAATGCTGGAGCTGCTGCGGTGATTTTGCAAAGTTATTTAGATTCGTTAAAATAAAAACATGTCATTAGAAAATCAAAATCAGGATCAGAGAATAAAAATACAAGATATAGAAAAAATTGAAATAAAAATAGGTCAAATAAAAACCGCTGAAAAAGTAGAAAATGCCGACAAACTATTAAAATTAACTGTTGACTTTGGAGATCATCAAAGACAAATTGTCTCTGGCATTGCAAAATATTATCCAGACCCAACAATTTTAATTGGAAAAAAATGTCCTTTTTTCACAAACTTAGAAGCGAGAGAAATTCGTGGCCTAAAAAGTGACGGCATGATTTTGGCCGCTTTTGATTCTGTTAGTGAGTCTTTCTCTCTTTTAAATGTTGAAGATTCAATTTCTTCTGGAACAAAGATATTTTAATTTCTGTTTATAAACATATTTTACAAAATAATTTGTGTTATAATTTATACATGTCTTCAAAGAGTTCTTTATCTCAAAGAATTTTAAATATTTTTCCAGTTCCAAAATATCTGGATTTTGATCCTTTTTGTATTGATTTGTCAGATCAAAACATTAGAGCAATGAAATTTAAAATAAATAATAACATTCTCAAACCTCAAAAATATAAAGAAATTAAAATACAAGAAAAAGATCTAAAAATTTCTGAATTTGCTAATCCACAATATTGGGACGAAACAAAACAAAATTTTTTATCTTCACAAATAAAACAATTTTCCAAAGAATTCAAAACATCAAATGCTTTTGTTGTAATTCCAGAAAGTGAATCTTATATTTTTAAAATAAAAATTCCAAAAACTGCTGAATTTGATATAAATTCTTTTATAAAATTTAATCTAGAAGAAAATGTACCAATATCTGCAGAGGATGCCATATTTGAGTATTTTATTTTAAAAACAGAAAACAAAAATGCTGACTATTTGGAAGCAGTTGTAAATGTATTTCCAAAAAAAGTTATTGAAACTTATTCAAATTTATTTTTAAAGACTGACATAATGCCAATTTCTTTTGAATCAGAATCTGTAGCACTATCCAAAGCATCAATTACTTTGGGTGATGACGAGCCGTATCTCAATATTAGATTTTTATCAAACAAAACATCTTTTTCTATTGTTGAAAGGGGAATTGTGCAATACGATTCCTCGGTAGAAATATCAATATTTGATATTCTAAAAGATGTTGAAGGTCCAATCTCTACAGAATTAAGAACAACTCTCAACAAATTGCTTGTTTTTTGGTTTACAAATCGAGATTATAATCAGGAACATAAAAAAATAAAAACAGCCATTTTGTCAGGGGAAGGTGCAACAGATGATCGTGTTCAGGAATTGATAGAAAAATATCTAAAAATAAAAGTAGAGGTCGCTAACCCTTGGCAAAATTGCTTTTCTTTAGAAGATTTTATACCCGATATGGACAAAGATTTAGCACTAAAATACATAACATCAATTGGTTGTTTAATTAATAAAAAATAAAATGAAGGGTATAAATTTGGAACAAAATAAAATTGCAATTTTAAAAAAATACAAATTTAGATTTTGGACTATTTTGTTTGTTTTTTTAATTGCAACTTGTGTTTTGGCATCTCTTTTAGTTTATGGTTATTTTGTTCAAATTGAAATTAATCAAAAAATTTTTCAAAATAAATTAGATGAGATTACAAATTCTGATACCACAAAAAATAGAATTGAATTTAGAGATCTTTCAATTTCTGCAAATGAAAAATTAAAAAGAATTAATCAAAATAAAATATTACCAAATTATATTTTAAAAACTTTTGATTCAATAATTCTTTCTCAAAGAAATATTTCAATTGATAAATATTTAATTAATTTTAAAAATACCACAAATAATTCTGGCACAAAAACCGAATCTTTTGTTGAAATAGAAATTTCTGGAATTGCAAAAGACCGATCAGATTTACTAGCCTTTCAAGACAACCTGAAAAAAGAATTACTTTTTAAAAATGTGGAAATACCATTTTCTAATTTTATTAGAAATGAAAACATTTCTTTTACTGCCAAAATTACAAGTGTAAATATTGATACATATAAGAAAAAATGATTAATTACAAAAAAGATAAAAGAATATTAATTGTGGTAATGTCGGCATTCGTTGTTGCTTTTGCCGTAACCGCAATCTGGTCTTTTGTGGTTTATAAAAAAACTAATTTAATAGAAATTATTAAAAGCGAAATAAATAGTCAGCTGAGCCAAAATTATTCATTATTTTCTACTCCAAAAAATGTCGCCGATTTAAAAAACAAAGATCAAATAATTACCGGTAATTTTATCAAAGAGTCAGAAATCGTTTCTTTGATTGATGATTTTGAATTTGTATCTGACAAAAAGGGAATTGAGTTGAGAATAGAAAATTTGAATCAGAAAAAAGATTCGGTTTTGGGAAATTATTTTGAATTAAATTTAAAATCATCAGGAAATTATCAAAACAACATTGACTTTTTGGAATTTGTTGAAAAATTGCCTTATAGTGTATATTTTGAATCTGTAAAAATTGAAAGAGTTAATAATTCTACAAATTCTGATCTTTATAATTTCAATTTATTAATCAAAATTTTATCTATATAAAAATATGAAATTATTTAATTATAAACAAAAAAATACATTACAAAATCAAGAAAATTTCCTACCATCAATTTTTGGTTTTGGTCCAAGGGTGGATTGGATATTTGTTTTGGGTTTATTTTTTATTTTGATAATAAGCATTTCCGTAATTGGTTTTTATTTTTACAAATTAGCAATTACTGAAAATTCTGATTATTATCAATCAACTTCTAATGTTAATGGTATATTAGATCAAAAAATTTTGGATAATCAGGTTTTGGATTTTCAGACCAGAAAAAGTCTCTTTGATGAATTAACTGCTCGTTGATATTGACTCAAAACATTTAAATTGTTATTTTTTAGTATACCTCCCGTAGCTCAATGGATAGAGCAGTGCTCTTCTAAGGCATTGATGTGGGTTCGATTCCTGCCGGGAGGACATTAAACAAAGGAGGGGGACGCGAGAGCGTTCCCCGACTTTTGTTTAAGTCTTAACCGGAGGAATCGAAAGACGGAGGCGGGCACCGTGTGGAGCGAAGCGAACACGGTCGCCGAGTCGGGGTCGCAAAAATTTTCTGTCAGGAAAATTATTTGTGACCGATTCCTGCCGGGAGGACCAGATTTTAATTGAGGGGTATTATTCTAATATCGTCTTATTTTGGCAGATTAAAGTAAAATATTTTATTTGAAGTGGATTTTTTTATTATATTTGATATACTATTTTTCTGTTGGGCGATTAGCTCAGTTGGCTAGAGCAACCCGTTTACACCGGGTAGGTCACAGGTTCAAGTCCTGTATCGCCCACATGATTATTTTTGGAATAATTGGTTTGTTGGCTATATCTTTTGCTATTTGGATAAAAAATGATAAACAACAAGATATAATTTTTATCTTTGGTGGTATTTTCTTATTAATATATTCTATTTTTATAAAAGATCTTGTATTTATTTTTCTACAATTAATTTTCATATTATCTGCTATAATAGAACTTATTAAAATAAAAAAAATAAAATGACATTTGAAAACCCGCAACAAAAAGTGGAAGTCGTAAAAATGCCTCAAGCCCTAAAAAAAGCTAGAGAATTAATGGCTGAATACAGAACGAATATGAATGATTTTTCTGACCTTTACGATCCCCGGGCTATAGAATCTGACAAAAAATATGTCGCCGAAATGAAGGCTCGTTTTTCAATTTCAAATACAGAATTACATGAAAAAATAAATAATGAACTGGCTGAAGTTTTTGAAACAATTATCTTCGACGAGGGAGAGTCTGCTAATTGGTTTGGGGAGAATGCCTTTTTAATAAAAACTTCAGAATTTGATGATATAAAAAACGGCATTGATATGGTAGTTGAATATGATGAAGAAGAAGGTGTCTCTCGTCTCGCTGCAGCCATAGATGTCACTTTTGGTCATAATGTCACAAGAAAGATAGATCGAATTAAACAAGAAATACTTTCTGGAAAATTAGGAACCGTAAAGTATTTTATCTCACAGGTGGCAAATATTAGAGGCGAAATTACTAGAGTTCCTAGAATAATAATTGGAGCTGATGTCGACAGTGTTCGCGGACTGGTAAATGAGTGGGTTGAAAAAAATTCTTCACATTTTGCAAAACACCCAATTCAATTTCAAATTTTTGATCAAGCGGTTTTGCAATGTGATTATTTTGCTGATTTTGCTAGAGAAAATGGTCAAGAAGAAATAGCACAAGCTTATGATGCAATGAAAAAAGTCCTTGAAAGAAACAGAAAAGACAGAGAAGGTCAAGTTGGTGAAGATCCTCACATAAGAGATTCTTTTATGGTCGATTTTGTAAATTACATTAAATAATTTTTTTAATGTGTTAAAAATACTAAAACAAAAAAAAGATTATCTACTTATTAACAAACCGTCTGGTTTAATAGTTCATTCTGATGGCAAAACACAAGAAAAAAATTTGTGTGATTTTTTATTGGAACAATTTCCAGAAATTCAAAATGTTGGAGAACCGCTAAAATTAAATTCTGGAGAATTTATAAAAAAACCAGGAATAGTTCACCGATTGGATAGGGAAACATCAGGAATTATGATTGTTGCACTAAATCAAATTTTTTTTGAATTCATAAAAAAACAATTTCAAGACAGAAAAGTCAAAAAAACTTATCATGCATTTGTATATGGAAATTTAAAAGATGATCTTGGAAAAATAGATGCTCCAATTGGTCGAAGTAAAAAAGATTTTCGCCAATGGTTTTCTGGAAAAGAGGCCCGAGGTCAATTAAGAGAGGCCATAACTGAATATAAAGTTTTAAAAAGATCAAAAGATAAAAAATTAACATTTGTTGAGGTTTATCCAAAAACCGGTCGTACCCATCAAATTAGAGTTCACTTCAAACACATATATCATCCGCTAATTTCCGATAGTATTTATGCTCCCAATAGGGAAAGTTTATTAGAATTCAAAAGAACTGCTCTACATTCTTTCAAGATTGAATTTTGTGATTTGGAAAATAATTTTATAGAATGTGTGGCTCCATATCCTGAAGATTTTTCAAAAGCAATTACCGCACTTGATTAAAATATTTTTTTATGCTAAATTTTTACCACTATGAAAATTTCACCTGTAAATATAGATTCTAGAAAAAATCTGGATATGAGGTCCGGAGATACTGTTATTGTATATCAAAAAATAGAAGAAAAAGGCAAAACCAGAATTCAGCAATTTGAAGGACTTGTTTTATCAAGAAATCACGGCACAGAACCAGGAGCAACTTTTACAGTTAGAAGAACATCTGATGGTTATGGTGTAGAAAAAATATTTCCATTATATTCTCCAGTTATAGATAAAATAGAAGTTGTAAAAAGATCAAAAACCAGCAGAAGCAAACTTTACAACATCAGAAGACAAGCCATAAAACAGATTAGCAAGAGAATGAAAATGATGGCAGTAGATTTTTCTACAGAAGACAAATCTCCAGAACCTGCAAAAGATTCTGTTTCACCAAAAGATTCAGAAGAGAAAAATGCAAACACAAAAGAATCTGAACCGGTATCAACCACTCCAACTGATCAAAAATAAAAATAATTAACCCGTGTCCTTTAAAGACACGGGTTTTTTGTTACCTCCTTTCTTTTTTTATAAACTAGGAATAATCTTTTTGGGGTCGGTGATGCCCGAACCCCGTATCATTTCAGTCACTTTTTCCAATCTGGACATGACTTCTGCAATGTCCAAATTTTCTTCAAAAAGCATTTTCTTGCCATGATTTTTTCCGTCAATCAAAATTCTCCAAGAATCAAGACTGATCAGATCTCCGACCAAAAGTTCTCCCTCATGAGAGTATCCAAATTCAATTTTGACATCCGTTAGCTTTATTCCAATTGAATTGAAAAAAGCTTCCAAAACCTCAAATATTTTTTTGGACAGAATCTCCATATCCAAGATCCTTTGTTCTAAAGAAATTCTTGAAGGTGGAAATGCTGACAAAGAAACAAAGCATTTGTGATCAGAAATGTCTGGATATTCTGGATGATGTAAAACAGCATCCTTGATCTTTTTTCCACTCTGATCATGCAAAAATTGAACTTGCATCCTTCTGTGAGTTGGTTCTTTTCTGAAATGAGCAGAACCAACATTTGGAGAGTCTGTATGAAAAAACATTTCCACAATTGGCGATGTCATTTCAATACCATACTCTATGTAGGGATTTCTGATTGGATATGTTCCAAGAGAAAATCTCCTGACAATAAATGTTGTGGGGAACATAATTAATCGCTTTTCTTGCAAACAATTACTTTCCCGTTTTTTCAAAAAGGCTGTTTTGATATTGTTGGCCTCAAGCAATTTGAAGACAATTTCAGCAACATCAGTTACCCAAACTGCTTTTCGTCTGGCAACCGGTATGAAATTATTCTTATCAAACTGAATGACCTGTTTTGAAACTAGCAAAACAGTTTGTGTGTCGTAAAACGGCACCACAATATTTTTAAATATTCCGTCTCTTATCGTTGTGTGCATTTTGTCCTCTCTATTTTTTCCTGTTTTTTGACTCAAAGAACACCTTTGAAAATCTTCGGTCATATTAATTATTTTGTTCAAATAAGTCAAATTTATAAAAGTGTTTATAAAATTTATCAATTTTAAATTATATTTGATATAATGTTTTTTATGACATTATTTATTTGGGCTTTAGTTTTTTTGGTTTCATTATTCATGCTGGTCAAAGGTGCTGATTTTCTTCTTTCAAGTGCAGAAAAAATTGGTTTAGCAATTGGCCTATCGCCATTTATTGTCGGTGTTACCATAATTGCAATGGGCACATCTTTACCAGAACTCGTTTCTTCTGCCGTGGCAGTTTTTCAAGGTTTTCCAGAAATAGTTGCAGCAAATGCAATCGGTTCAAATATCGCCAACATATTATTAATCGTTGGTATTTCTTCTATTTTAGCCAGAAGACTTTCTGTTTCAAAAGATTTAATTGATCTAGATTTGCCACTTATAGCAATTGCAACGGCTATATTTTTTGTGGTAGCTTCTGATGCACAGATAACATTTTTTGAATCAGTGTTTCTATTAATTACATTTATTGCATATCTTGGTTTTTCTCTTGTGTATAAAGATGATGAAGCAGACGAAGAGCATGAGCTTGAAGCATTAAAAGCATCTAGACCAAAAATTGTTTTTAATGACATATTTATTTTGATTATTGGACTTGTCGGACTTTCTATTGGCTCTCATTATCTTATAGAATCTGTTGTAAATTTATCAGAAATGTTACAAATAGGGGTGGGGGTTATTACTATAACTGCTGTAGCTATTGGTACTTCATTGCCGGAATTGTTAGTTTCTGGAAAAGCGGCCTTAAGACATCAGTCAGAGATGGCACTTGGAAATATTTTTGGTTCAAATATTTTTAATATTTTAGTTGTTGTTGGTTTGCCGGGATTATTTGGAACTATAATTTTGGATACACAAACATTAACAGTTGGTTTGCCAATGCTTATTATAGCTACAATACTTTTTGTTTTTTCAGGAATTTCAAGAAGAATACATGTACAAGAAGGTTCATTATTTCTATTGTTGTATATAATTTTTATGGCAAAATTATTTAATTTATTTTAATTTTAAAACATGTCTTTATTTACAGGAAAAGGTGACGACGGTACAACTTATGCTTTTGGTTCAAATAAAAGATTTTCAAAGAGTTCTGATTTGGCAGAGGCACTTGGTACAGTTGATGAGCTAAATTCTTATTTGGGTTTTTTAAAAATTTCTTCTAGAAAAGCTAATTTTTTTGTAAAAATAGATTCTGAAGAATTTTATTTTGAAAAAATAATAGAACAAGTTCAACAAAATTTATTTATAATTCAAGCTCAAATTGCTGGTGCAGACAAAAACATTTCTGAAAATAAAATTTCGCAGATGAGCGATTTGATAAATAAAATAGAAAAAGAAATGCCACCAATAAAAACTTTTTTTGTTTCTGGTGGTGTTGAATTATCAACACTTTTTGATTTTGCCAGAACTGTATGTCGAAGGGCTGAAAGGAGAGTGGTCTCCCTAAATGATTCTGGAGAAATAATTATAGAAAAAAATACCTTGGCTTATTTAAACAGATTATCTAGTTTATTATATGCCATGGCTAGACTTTCTAACCACTTATCTGGTATAAAAGAAGAGATTCCAAATTATCAGTAATATTTTGCTATAATTTGAAATTGTTATATTATAAAATTTATAACAGAGAATAATATGGCGGCTATGGTGTAATGGTTAACACAGAGGTCTGTGGATCCTCTGATTCGGGTTCGATTCCCGATAGTCGCCCTAGTTTATTTACAAAAAAACTTATTTAAGTTATAACTTAATCAAGTTAAGCTCTTTATAAAATCTCAACCAAAAAAAGGAGAAATTAGATGACAATTAAACTTCGTTCTACTTGGACATTAATTATGAAAAAAATTGGACACATAACTATTCCAGAAATGGAAAGGGTGGATAGTCGAGATTTTTTTCAGGTTGATGTCGGACATCAACACAGTTTCATTTTTTCTGAAGAACCATATTTGCCGGTTCAAATTGCTTCAGTTGATAATTTAACCAGAAAAATGTTTTTGATGACTTATCAAAAAAAGCTCGAAACTATTTTGATGTATGGTCAACTGCTGCAAGATTTGACCGTTGGGCAATTTTTATTAAATTTGGATAATCAAAATGATAATTGCGGACCGCTTTTATCTACGGTTCCAGAAATTATGCATTTGGTTTCTTTTCAGGGCATTGGAATTCCGCAAATTCCCATGAGCGCCAATAAGCAAAACATATTTTTTGTCAGGGGAAAAACCGGACAAATTTGTTTTGTTAAAGTGTTTTGGGAAAACGGCTGGTGTTTTGTAACGGAAATTTATCACAAAGATCTGAACCTCAACAAAGACTCGTTTGTTTTTTTGCCGGTTTTTGAAAGGTTTTGATTTTTGAAATTTTAAACCCCCCATCATCTGTGGTGCGGGGGTTTTCTTTTATTTAAAATGTAATATAATACAGTTTATTATAAAATATTAATTTTAATTAAAAATGCAAGAAAATAACAATAATGTTTGGATTGCTGGATCAATAGTTATAGCAGGATTATTGATTGCTGGAGCAGTGTATTTTACTCGAGATTCTGGAAGTTCATCGGAAGATTTTACTTTAAGATATACTCAATTTATGAACAAGGTAAATGCTAGATTTTCTTCAATTAGACCGACCTCAGAAAATGAAGACATAAATATTTTAAGAGCACCCTCAGAAAAAGATTATATCAGAGGAAGTCTTGATGCTCCTATAATAATAGTGGAATATTCTGATTCAGAATGTCCTTTCTGTGGAATGTTGCACAAAAATCTAACAGAAGTTGTTGCAATGTATGAAGGAAAAGTGGCTTGGGTATATCGACACTTACCACTAGTTTCATTACACAAAAAAGCCATAATTGAAGCTCATGCCATGGAGTGTGCTGGAGAATTGGGTGGAAATGAAAAATTTTGGGAATATGCCGATTCTGTTTATTCCATGACAAATGGAAATGATGCATTGGATTTAAATCAACTTCCTGTTATTGCAAAAAATATTGGTTTAAATGTAAAAGATTTTAACAAATGTATGGATTCAGAAAGACATGTGGCAAAAATAGAAGCTGATTATGTTGAGGTGTTAAATGCAACTGCTGGTATGGTCGGAACACCGTTTAATGTTATTTTCACAAAAGATGGAAGTAGAATAGTGGCTAGTGGAGCTTTACCTGTTCCAAATTGGATTAATATTATTGACAACTTGTTGTCTGCAGGACAGGTCGAATAATTTTAACTATTAAAACTTTTCTAAAATTTGTGATAAGATGTTTTTATGCAAATTTTGGATGGTAAAAAAATAAGTCAAAAATTTGCTCAACAAATGTCTGAGCAAATTTTTGATTTGAAAATAAAGCCCAAATTGGTCATATTTCAGGTTGGTGATATTGAATCATCAAATATTTATATTTCTAGAAAAAAGAAATTTGCCGAAAAAATCGGGGCTATTGTAGATGTTAAAAAATTTGATTTTGATATATCTCAAGAAAAAATTATATCAGAAATTTATATTGAAAATAAAAACAAAGATACTCACGGAATAATAGTTCAATTACCGTTGCCCGAAAATTTAGATAAAAATCTGATAATAGATTCAATTGATTCACAAAAAGATGTAGACGGAATTACTTCTACAAATATTTCAAAATTATTTAGAAATCAAGAAGATTTTATAATTCCCGCAACAACTAGGGGTATTTTTGAATTATTAAATGAATACAACATAGAATTTATTTCAAAAAAAATAGTTGTAATTGGCAGATCTAATTTGGTTGGAAAACCTACTGCTATATTTTTTTCAAATAAAGGAGCAACTGTAAAAGTTTGCCATAGCAAAACTACTGATTTATCAAAAGAAATAACTTGGGCTGATATTGTAATTTCTGCTACTGGTCAAATTGATTTGATAAATCACAAAATGATTTCTCAAAATCAAGTTATTATAGATGTGGGAATTTCTTATGATAAAAACAAAAGAATCTGTGGCGATGTAAATACTGAAAAGGTGATAGTTAAAGCCATTTCTCCAGTTCCGGGAGGGGTGGGACCAATGACTGTTTGTTGCTTATTCAAAAATTTATTTGAAGTATATCAAAAACAATTATATAATCATTAATTATCAAGGGTTTTAATTAATAATTTATGTTTAAAAAAATTTTAGAGGATTGGAAGTATGCCATCGGTTTTTTGACATTTGGTTTTTTGCTAATCTCGATTGTGTTTTCGATTTTGATAATTGTGAATATAAAAAATTCATGGAATAGCGGAACTTACAATACAATTTCTGTTAATGGAAAATCAGAAATAAAAACTGTTCCAAACATCACAAATTTTGATTTTACTGTTTCCGAAGTCTCTGAAAGTGTAGAATTGGCACAAAAAAATTCTGCAGAAAAAATTAACAAAGCCATTAATTTATTAAAAGAAAAAGGGATTGAAGAAAAAGATATAAAATCTATATCATATAATATAAATCCAAAATATGAATGGATTCAGGGTGTCTGCAATGTTTTTGGTTGTCAGCCATCAGAACAAAAATTAGTTGGTTACGAAGTTTCCCAAACTACAAATGTAAAAATAAGAAATACAGAAAAGGTGGGAGAGATTTTGTCTGGAATTGGAGAAATTGGAATAAAAAATGTTGGTGGTCTGTATTTTACAGTTGATAATGAAGAAGATATAAAAAAACAAGCACTCGCAGAGGCAATAGAAGATGCAAAAAATAAAGCCCAAGATCTATCAAAAAAACTGGGTGTGAAATTGGTTAGAATAGTTTCTTTTGGTGAAGAAAATTATTATTCACCATATCCTGAGGGAAGGGGTGGTTTTGGAATGGCAAAAGACATGGATGTGGCTTTTGTGGCACCCCAAATTTCAGTTGGAGAAAATACAACAACTGCTTCGGTTTATGTCATTTATCAAATAAAATAATTAAATCAAATTATACAACTATTTGACTTAAAAAAGCCTTGTGTTATCATTACATTTGTAATGCCCGCAAGGGCTTTTTTAAATAGAAAAAACATGGGATTAATAAATTACATAAAAGAAACAAAAGGAGAATTAAAGCATGTCAGTTGGCCAACAAAAAGGCAATCAATAATTTATACTGCATTAGTTGTAGTTATATCTTTTTTGGTTGCTCTTTATGTTGGTTTATTTGATTTTATTTTTACTGATATTGTAAAAGAATTTTTCCTAAAATAAAATTATAAAAATTAACTAAAATTGTTATGTCAAAACAACAACCAACAAGAGACAGGAATTGGTATGCGATTCATACATATGCTGGATATGAAAATGCGGTAGCAAAAAATCTATTACAAAGAATAGAATCTTTGACTATGGGTGATAAGATATTTAATGTTTTGGTCCCAACTGAAAAAAAGATAAAAATTAAAGGCAGTAAAAGAGTTGAGATAGAAGAAAAAATTTATCCTGGATATGTTTTGGTTGACATGATTGTTACAGATGATTCCTGGTATGTTGTTAGAAATACACCAAGAGTTACGGGATTTGTCGGATCTGGAGTATATCCCGTTCCTCTTTCAAAAAAAGAAGTTGAAGAACTATTTTCTAGAATGCAAACAGATACTGCAAAACACAAAATAGATTTGTTAGTTGGTGATATCGTAATGGTTGTTGACGGTCCATTTAAAGAACTTGAGGGAAGGGTGGATGAAATTGATGAAGATCGTGGAAAAATAAAAGTTAATGTTTCTATGTTCGGTAGAGAAACACCTGTAGAGTTGGATTTCTTGCAGGTTAAAAAGGTTTAATTAACACATAATTTTAAACTTGATATAAGATCTTGTTTGTGTTAATATCGCTTTACAATAAAATATAATAAAATATTAAATAAAATATGGCTAAAAAAGTTCAGAAAATAATAAAAGTTCAAGCAGTTGGCGGACAAGCAAAACCAGCACCACCACTTGGTCCAACATTGGGTCAGGCCGGTATCAATATTGGAGAATTTATAAACAAATTCAATTCTGAAACAAAAGACAGAATGGGAGAAGTTGTGCCTACAATCATAACCGTCTATGAAGACAGGAGTTTTTCTCTTCAATACAAGACCGCTCCAGCAACTGCTTTGATTTTGAAAGCATTAAAAAAAGACAAAGGATCTGGCCAAAATTTAACAAGTAAAATTGGAACTTTGACAAAAGCTCAAATAAAAGAAATAGCCGAAAAGAAAATGGTTGATTTGAATGCAAATACTGTAGAGGGTGCTATGAAAATAATAGAAGGATCTTGTAGATCAATGGGTGTTGAAGTCAAATAATTTTTATTCTTTTTCTAAAACCACAAACTCGTATTGGAAATTATCATCTTGTGAAAATCGAGATGATAATTTTTTTGTAAATCCAGCACTGATATAATCTGGAAATTTTGCCCCAGCACTTTTGTTAATATCAGAATTTTCTGATATTTTTATAATTGTTGCATAAATTCTGTCTGCATATTGCAATCCTAATTTGTATATTTGTGCTCCGCCTATTATAAAAATTTCTTTATTTTCTTCTAACTTTTTATTTTCAATTTCCTCGGCTTTTTCTATGGCTTTTTCAATTGATTCGCAAACAAAATGTCCTTCCGGTACCGTATAATCTTTTTCTCTGGTTACAATTAAATGAATTCTGTTTGGTAGGGGACGACCACGGAATTCTTCCCAAGTTTTTCTGCCCATTATAATTGCATGACCTGTAGTTTTTTCTTTAAAATATTTTAAATCTTCTTTGATGTGCCAGGGGATTCCGCCGCCGATTTTTCCAATAATTCGACTACCTGATGTCATAGCTACAATCATGCTGATTTTTGGTTTTTTAAATTCACTAATCATTTTTTTGTTTTTTGATTCAAATTAATTAAAAGGTTTTGAGTTCCTCCGCAGTCTTTTTTAGTCAAGTGCAACTTGACGAAAAAAGGAGACGAGGACTGGAACGAACAAACCTTTTAATTAATTTAAATATTAACTCAAATCAATTTTGTATTTTTCTTTTAATTCCAAAACATCACCTTTTTTTATCATGTCGTAATCTTTGTATTTTTTATTTAAAATAAAACCTTCCACAATATCTTTTTGGTGGTATGTTCCTCGTGGTTTTTCTGATGGCTCACATAATTCTTGAAAAGTTATCTGGCAAAACCTTTCTCCTGGATAAAGTCTGATTGAGTGACCGGTTGTGTTATTTTTTATTGGAATAATTAATTGTCCTTCATACCCAGCATCAATTATTCCAGTCAAATCAACTGCCAGCCCCCTGCGATTTGTCGATGATTTTGGATACAAAACCGACATCAAGTCCGCTGGCCACTTTATGGATTCTAGTGTTGATGCCAAAACATGCTCACCTGGCAATAATTCAAAATATTGTCCTTTCTCTAATTCAATTATGTCGTGTAGATTTGAAGTATTAACATCATTTAAATGATCGACTCGCAAAGATTCTCGACCGTTGGCCGTCAAAATCCATTGTTTTGGAATCATAAAAGTATATCCAAGTCTCAGATCGACAGCATGTGCTTGTAGTTGAAACTCATCTATTGGTGGTTTGAATATTAGATCGCCTTTTTTAATTCTTTCTAAAATTTGTTTTTGTGTTAAGACTGACATTTTTATATTTTAGCAGATTTTATTTGTCTAGCATAATTTTGATTTATTTAAATTAAATAGCAATTTTTAGACCTTCTATTTTATCCATTGGCTTGTATTGTCCGTTCAAATTTTCAAAAATTTCATCTAGCAATTTTCCGTCTTTTTTTTCTGAACGAGAAAAACTGTTTTTGGGCAGGACAAGTTTTATTTTTTTGTGAGAATTTTTTCGGCTGATGATTTCTTTTGCTCCAGAAAAATGATTTTCATAGATGTGAGCATTTGAAATTGAATGAGAATATGTTCCAACACCAACACCTAATTCTTGTGCCAAAATATATTGTAATAAACAAAATCCAGCAACATCAAATGGAAATCCCAACATCATATCATTTGATCTAACTATATTATGCAGATGCAATTTGCCACCAAAGATATTTACCGTGAATGTATAAGGGCAGGGAACATTTGCTTTTTTAGCTGCACCGAGGCCGTCTTGTCCGGGGTCCCATGTCACAACCACCGCCTGTCTTGAAGACGGTTCTTTTTTCAGTAAGGTAATCAGGGATTTTATTTGATCTCTTCCAAAGTGTTTTCGCCATCTGTATCCGTATGCAACAGTCACAACATCTCCCGGGTTTGTGAAAGAATCCCATATTTTTGTGTAATTTCTCAAAAAATCTTCTGGTTTTCTGGCTCCGGACAAAAACCAAATTTGTTCGGCGATAATAGATTTGATTGGTATTTTTCTTAATGTTAAAAGTGGGAAACCGTCTTTTTCTGGTTCTATTGAAAAATGAATTCCGGGCAATACGGCACATTCTAATCCAGTTCTTTCGGAAAACTCTCTTACCCCCTTTTTTAAAATGTCATTTAATATATTTTGGTAAATTTGATCAAATTTTGTCATGATAGAGTTTATTTTAACATATTTTTGTTTTAAAAAAATTTTGCTATACTTTTCTTAAATTTTAAAATTTTTTTTCAAAAAAACAAATCAATGCCAAATTATCCATATTTACCAAAAGGGAAAGATATAAAATACGTTCCAATTACAAATCAGTTCATGAAACTTGCGTATGACACCGCACAAAAAGAATCGACTGATGGTGTAAACCCAACCGGCTCTGTTGTGGTAAAGGACGGTAAAGTCTTGGGAAAATCAGCAAACAAATCACCCCTTGGTCATTTCAAAAAATTTTATGAAATGCACAAAAACGGTTTTTGCATTCGCCGATTATTAAAAATAAAAACCGGACAAAAGTATTGGGCATGTCCAGGATGCGCAAAACCATATCATCACAGTGAGCAGGGTGCTATTAGAAATGCAAAACAAAATGGTCACGACACAAAAGGTGCCGATTTGTATTTGTGGGGGCACTGGTGGTGTTGCAAATCTTGTTGGGACAAAATGATTGATGCTGGAATAAAAGATGTTTATGTTGTTGATTCTGCCGAAGAAAATTTCAAGAGATAGCATATTTTTTGATAAATTTTTTATTTATTTTTTTTATGTTAAAATCTGATTATTAATAAATTATTAAACACCTTAAAAAAATTATGAAAGATGCAAAAATAGAAAAACTTATAAAATCAGAAGCAAAAAGACAAAAATCTGTCATAAATTTGATTGCCTCAGAAAATTATGTTTCCAAGGATGTTTTGACCGCACTTGGTTCGGAACTGACAAATAAATATTCTGAAGGTTATCCCGGAAAAAGATATTATGGTGGAAATAAAATAATTGATGAAATAGAGACAACTTGTCAAAACAGAGCCCTAAAGCTTTTTGGTTTGAAAAAAGAAAAATGGGCAGTAAATGTTCAGGCAATGTCCGGTTCACCAGCAAATTTTGCAGTTTACTTTGCAATTCTGTCAGCTGGTTTTCAAAAAGATACTGATTCAAAAAATAATTCTAAAAAAGATTCAAAAAATAATTCTCGTGGAAAAATTATGGGAATGTCTTTGGATCAGGGCGGGCATTTGACTCATGGTCAAAAAGTTTCTGCTACTGGAAAATTTTGGGATTCTGTTTTGTATGGTGTAGATCAAAAAACTGAAATGCTTGATTATGCTAAATTAAAAGAAATCGCAACAACAGAAAAACCAAACATAATTGTTGCTGGATATACTGCATATCCAAGAATTGTTGATTGGAAAAAAATGCGAGAAATTGCTGATTCTTGCGGGGCGATATTAATGGTCGACATGTCTCATATTTCCGGTCTTGTTGCTGGAAAGGTTTATGCTTCACCATTTGAATATGCTGATATTGTGACTACCACAACCCACAAAACTCTTCGTGGTCCAAGATCCGCACTTATTTTTAGCAAAATTGATGAAAGAGATTTACCAAAAAAAATTAATAAAGCAATTTTCCCAGGACTTCAAGGCGGCCCACACAACAATCAAATCGCTGCTGTTGCTGTGGCTTTAAATGAAGCAACAAATTCATCTTTTAAAAAATATGCAAAACAAGTCATCAAAAATGCAAATGTTTTAGCAAGGGAATTATCTGTTTTGGGTTGGAGAATTGTATCTGGTGGAACAGACACACATTTGGTTTTGGTAGATGTTTGGAATGGTGGAATAAAAAATGAACTGGGTGCTGGTGGTTTGACCGGAAAAGAAGCAGAAGAAAAATTAGAAAAAGCAGGAATTATTGTAAACAAAAATGCTATTCCATATGATAGCCGATCCCCATTTGATCCATCAGGAATTAGAATTGGTTCTGCGGCCGAAACGACTCGCGGAAAAACAGAAAAAGATTTCAAAAAAATCGCTGAAAAAATTAATAAGATTTTACGAGGAAAATAATTTTTCTAAAAAATAATTTTAAATAAAATATAAAATAAAAATGCCAAATTTGAAAAAAAATTTTAATAAAAACTTTCAGAAAAGAAAAAACGGAGCATTGATTGTTATTGATGGTATTGACGGGGCGGGGAAAGGAACTCAAACACAACTTCTGGTTTCTTATATGATAGAAAAAAAAATTCCATATCAGGTTTTGGATTTTCCACAATACGGTCATGCCTCAGCTTATTTTGTAGAAAAATATTTGAGAGGTGAATATGGAACGATTGAACAAGTTGGTCCAAGAAAAGCATCTTTATTTTATGCATTGGACAGATTTGATAAATCTTTTGAAATAAAAAAATGGTTGGCAAATGGTGATATTATAATTAGTAATAGATACACAACTTCAAATATCGGACATCAAGCCGCAAAAATCGCCGATGAAGAAAACAGAACTATTTTTTTGAATTGGTTATCTGAATTGGAATATGATTTTTTACATATACCAAAACCAGATTTGGTTATATGTTTGTATTTACCACCAGAAATAAGTCAAAAGTTAGTAGATCAAAAAAAGACTCGTTCATATACAAAAGGTCTAAAAAGAGATATTCACGAAGATGACATTGATTTTTTGAAAAAATCATCCGAAAGATATTTGTGGGCAGCAAAAAAATATAATTGGAAAGTTATAGATTGTTCTGACAGATCTGGAAAAGAAATTAGGTCAATGAGCGAAATACATAATGAGATTATAAAAATTATAAAAAAGTCTAAAATTATATGAAACTCAAAATAAAGAAATTACATCCAGATGCTATTTTGCCAAATTATGCACACCCTGGAGATGTTGGGCTAGATTTGTATTCTTTGGAACATTACGAATTAAAACCCGGAGAAAGAAGAATTTTTCCAGTTGGATTTGCTTTGGAATTTGAAAATGGTTTTGCGGCGATTGTAAAAGACAAGGGAAGTTTGCCAAAAAATGCCGGAATCCACACAATGGGTGGGGTTTTTGATGCAGGTTATCGTGGAGAATATAATGTTAATTTGATAAATCTTGGTAACGAAACTTACAAAATAGAAAAAGGAGATAAAATCGCTCAACTTATAATTTATCCAGTTGTTATTGCCGAATTAGAAGAAGTTTCTGAATTATCAGAATCTAGTCGTGGTGAAGGTAGGTTTGGTTCGACCGGTAAAAAATAAAAAAATTTCAGTTTTTTCTTTTTTTAAAATTTTTACTAAAAATAAATTAAGATTAGTAAAAATTGAAATTTTGTATATAATAATTTATACATGAAAACAGACATTGCAAATTTGATAAAAAAATCCATAAATACAATAATCTCTAATGACGAGAAAATTGACTTCATTATAGAACACCCGGTTGATTTTAATTATGGAGATTATTCTACTAATGTGGCTATGATTTTGGCAAAACAAAAAAATCAAAATCCGCGAGAATTAGCAGAAAAAATTGCAGAAAATCTAAGAAATATAATTTCAAGTGAGACAGAAAAAGATCCTTCAATTTTACAATTTAATCCGAAAACCGATATTTCAAAAATAGAAGTGGCTGGTCCTGGATTTATAAACTTTTATTTGACTGCTGGTTTTTTCAAAAAAACAATTCAACAAATTATAAATGGTGAAATGAGTTATGGACACAATCATGATTTGAATAATAAAAAAATAGTTATCGAATACACTGATCCAAACCCTTTCAAACAATTTCATATTGGACATTTGATGCCAAATACTATAGGTGAAGCAATTGCAAGAATTTTGGAATGGAATGGTGCAAAAGTAACAAGGGTTTGTTATCAGGGCGATGTCGGAATGCATGTAGCAAAAGCTATTTGGGCGATGAATAAAAAAATTTCTGAAATGCCAAATGATTTAGCACCCTTGGAAAACAAAATAAAGTTTATTGGCGATTGTTATACATTTGGATCTGAAAAATATGAAACTGATGAAATTTCAAAAACAGAAATAAATGAGATAAACAAAAAAGTTTATGAATTATTTGATGATACAAAGACCAATGATGACCCGCAAATAAAAAGACTTTATGATAAAGGTAAGGAGTGGAGTTTGATACATTTTAATCAGATGTACGAAAAACTTGGCACAACTTTTGATCAATTGATTTTTGAGAGTCAAATGGCTGAATTTGGTTCAAAAATTGTAAAAGAAAATGTTCCAGAAATTTTTGAATTATCTGATGGAGCTGTTGTTTATAAGGGTGAAAAAGATGGTTTGCATACAAGGGTTTTTATAAATTCTCTTGGTTTGCCAACATATGAAGCAAAAGATATCGGTCTGGCATATTACAAAGACTCTGTTTTGGCTGAAAAATTTATTAGTGTAAAACCAAAAACTGGTGATGATAGGATTTCCAAAATTGTAAAAAATAAAATACAAAAATTTGATGCCTCTATTATTATTACAGGTGGAGAACAAAAAGATTATTACAAAGTTGTTCGAACTGCTTTGTCAAAATTAAATTCAGAAATTGCCGAAAAAACTCTTCACATAACTAACGGAATGCTTAGATTTGCAGATGGAAAAATGTCTTCTAGAAAAGGAAACATTATTACAGCTAGTGAACTTTTGAGGGATATTGAAAATACTGTTTTTGAAAAATTAAAATATCAATCAGACAAACTTTCAAAGGAAGAATTTGAAAAGACAAAATCTATGATTGCAGTTTCTTCTATTAAATATTCAATTTTAAAACAATCAGTTGGAAAAGATATTGTATTTGATAAAAATTCCGCAGTTTCTTTTGAAGGTGATTCTGGACCTTATTTGCAATATTCTTATGTTAGAGCAAAATCTTTAGTCGAAAAAGCTACTGCAAAAAAAATAAATTTTTTGGATTCAACTCCTCCACAAAATTGGCAAATTACAAATCTAGAAAAATTACTGTATCGTTTTCCAGAATCAGTAAAAGTTGCTTACTCTGATTTGGCACCACAATACATTTTGACTCTTTTGGTAAAAATCGCTGGAGAATTTAATTCATTTTATGGAAATCAAATAATTTTGGATAATTCACCAAATGAGTCATACAAAGTTGCTATTGCAAAAGCTACTATGCATGTCTTGCAAAATGGTTTAAAAATTTTAGGCATAAAAGTTCCAGAAAGAATGTAGTATTTAACATTTTAATTTTATTTTTTAAAACACATTATTCAAACACCACCACCTTGCTTTTTTATTCCAGTCCTCGATGACAATTCTAATAAACTAATTTTTTCCTCCAGTCCTCGACACAATTTTTGTCAATTTGCATTTGACAAAAATTGGTCTGCGGAGGAGTTCAAAAATTTGTTTATTAGAATTGGATCGTTGATAATCTGCAGATGAATAAAAAAGCAAGGTGGTGGTTTCTGATTGGATGTTTTTTAAACTTTAAAAAT
>CALLZK010000003.1 GCA_937858275.1 uncultured bacterium | reverse complement strand
ACTTTTGTAAAAAATCGCCAAATCGGCGGTTTTTTGTTTTATTGAAAAAATTTGAATATTGCAATCTTGTATTTTTTTCTTTTTATGTTGTATAATACTTATTATTAAAAGTTTAACAAAATATCATGAGCATTATAAATATTATATTAATTGTTTTGGCGGTAGTTGTTGTTTGGGGAATATTTGCATATAACAGATTTATAAAATTAAAAACCCGTTCAGATGAGGCATGGGCAGATATAGATGTTCAATTAAAAAGAAGATATGATTTGATTCCAAATTTAGTTAACACTGTAAAAGGTTATGCGGCACACGAAGCAGGAACATTTGAGAAGGTTACACAAGCTAGAACTGCAGCTATGGGTGCACAATCTGTAGAAGATCATGCTAAAGCAGAAAATATGCTAACAAGCACATTAAAATCTTTGTTTGCTGTTGCGGAAAGTTATCCAGATCTAAAAGCAAATCAAAATTTTCTAGAATTACAAAGAGAATTATCAGATACAGAAAACAAAATTCAATCAGCAAGAAGATTTTATAACACAAATGTTCGAGACTTAAATATTGCAGTTGAAACATTTCCATATAATGTCATTGCAAATATGTTTAAGTTTTCAAAAAGACAATTCTTTGAATTAACAGAAGAAGCAGCAAAAGAACCGGTAAAAGTACAATTTTAATTTATTTTAAATTAAAATAATTATTAAATTAAATCTGATTTAAAATATGGGACCAAATCTTTATACACAACAAGATAGAAATGTTGCCAAAACATGGTTTCTGATGATTTTCTTTTTGATATTTATAATCATGATAGGTTGGGTTTTTAGTTATGTGTATAATGATGTTGCGATTTTGTATTTTGCAGTTATTTTTAGTTTAATTTTAAATTTTGTTAGTTATTTCAAGTCAGACAAAATAGCTCTAGCAGTTAGCAAAGCAAAGCCAGCAGATGAGCAACAATATCGAGAACTTTATAGAATTACTGAAAATCTTTGTATGAGTGCTGGTATAAAAATGCCAAGACTGTATATTATAGACGATCCTGCTCCAAATGCTTTTGCAACAGGAAGAAATCAAAATCATTCAGCTGTTGCAGTCACAACTGGACTTTTGGCGATTATGGATAGGGTAGAGTTAGAAGGTGTAATTGCTCATGAATTAGCTCATATAGGAAATAAAGATATTTTGTTACAAACAATTGTTGTAGTTTTGGTTGGAATAATTACACTTTTGGCTGATTTTTTTCTAAGATCTACTTTGTATGGTAGAAGAAGCAATAGAGAAGGAGGACAAATGCAATTATTAATGCTTTTTATTGGAATTGGTTTGTCTATTCTTTCTCCAATTATTGCAACAATTATTCAGCTTGCAATTTCAAGAAAAAGAGAATTTCTGGCAGATGCAACTGGTGCTTTGATAACTAGATATCCAGAAGGTTTGGCAAGTGCTTTGGAAAAAATTTCAAATTATGCTGGTGGTATAAAAGCAAAAAATCATGCCACGGCACATCTTTTTATTGCAAATCCGCTTGGTGGCGATCGTGATGGAAATGGAATTCCGGATTATAAAGAAGGAAAAAAAAGAAGTTTTCTGGATAGAATTTTTAGTACTCATCCACCAGTCGAGGACAGAATTGCGGCATTGCGAGGAAAAAAATAAAAAAATTTTTGTTGAAGATTTTTATTTTTTATGTAAATTAAATATTTTGGAGAGATGCCAGAGCGGTTGAATGGGCATCCCTGGAAAGGATGTATATCGGAAACGGTATCAAGGGTTCGAATCCCTTTCTCTCCGCCAATGATCGAACAAATTACATCATATATACAGCCAATCATCCAGGATTATGGAGCTCTGGGTGTTTTTTTGGCAACATTACTTGAAGAAATTGTCGCTCCCATCCCTTCTCCATTAGTTCCTCTTACGGCAGGTTTTTTTCTTTTACCATCAAATGAAATTTTTATAAATATTTTATTAAAAGCCATATTTTTAATTGCCTTACCTGTGGCAGTTGGGGTATCTATTGGTTCTTTGGTGGTTTATGCAATTGCATATTTTGGAGGAAAACCTTTGATTGAAAAAACAAAAAAATGGATTGGTTTGAGTTGGGATGATGTGCAAAAAGCAGAGACAAAATTGACCAAGGGAAAGGGTGATGAGATAACACTTTTTATTTTAAGAATTTTACCAGTTATTCCTGGTGTAGCAATATCTGGTTTTTGTGGAATGGTTAGGTATTCCATCAAATCGTTTGTGATAATAACTTTTTTTGGTTCTTTTGTTCGTGCCACATTGCTTGGATTTTTGGGTTTTTATGTTGGTGTTATGTATTTTGAATATGTTGGCATAATTTCTAAAATAGAAAAATATTTGTTTGCTATTTTGCTTGTTATTGGCATATTTTTTATTCTTAGATTTTTGTATTTTAAAAGAAAAATAGTTAGAAATTAATAAGTGTGGTTTTTGAAAAAAATAGAAAACTAGGATTATGGGGGGATTTTAATATTTTTTATAATATATTTAATCGGTATATGATAACTTACAATTATGGAAAAAATAGTGCATAATATGTTTGTAATGCCAAACACAAAAATATTAAAATCAATAAAAAAAGAGCCTTATTTAAAAAATAAAGAATTTGTTTTATATCAAGGTGATTCTACTGATATAATGAATCAGTTACCAGAAAATTCTATCGATATGATTTTTGCAGATCCTCCTTATAATTTGTCCAATAACGGATTTAGTGTTCATGCTGGTAAAAGGGTGAGTGTAAATAAGGGTGGTTGGGATAAAAGTAATGGTTTTGAAAATGATTACCAATTTCATCTAAAGTGGCTTAGTGCTGCCAAGAAAATATTAAAACCCGGTGGAACACTGTGGGTTAGTGGAACATATCATTCAATTTATCAGTGTGGTCATGCATTACAAGCTTTAAATTTTCATATACTAAATGATATATCTTGGTTTAAACCAAATGCCTCACCAAATCTATCTTGTAGATTTTTTACCGCCAGTCACGAAACTTTGATTTGGGCAAGGAAAGAAAAAAAAGCTAAACACACTTTCAATTATGATTTAATGAAAAACGGTCTTTGGAATGGTGATATTCTAAAAAAGCCCGGACTACAAATGAGATCTGTTTGGCAAATTGGAACACCTAAGCCAATTGAGAAAAAATATGGAAAACATCCCACCCAAAAACCAGTAGAACTTCTAAAAAGAATTATATTAGCAAGTACCAATAAAAACGATATTGTACTCGATCCTTTTACGGGAAGCTCAACTACTGGAATTGTTGCAGTATCAAATCAAAGAAAATTTGTTGGTATTGATTTGGAAGAGGAATATTTAAAATTATCAAAAAAAAGATTTAATGATTTAATAAAATAATATGATTGAAAAGGGAAGGGGTGGAGGAAATACTTTAACCGGTTTAAATTTTGAAAAGGAAATTAGTATATTAAATTTATTGGAAAAAACTCATGGCTATTCTGTAAAAAATAATATTATATTTTATAATGAAAAAGAGATTGCTAAAAGTTTTGCTAAAAACGGTTTATATAAATATCTAGAATTTAACGGAGTAAATTATAAAAATATTATTTCAAAAAAACTTTTACCAGACGAGGCTATTTATGTTATTAAAAACAACACACTTTTTGTTATAGAGGTTAAATTTCAAAAAGTTTCTGGTTCTGTGGATGAAAAATTGCAAACATGTGATTTTAAGAAAAAACAATATAAAAAATTAATGTCCTCAATAAACATAGATGTAGAATATATTTATATTTTAAATGATTGGTTCAAAAAACCAGAATATAAAGATGTGTTGGATTATATAATATCAGTTGGCTGTTGTTATTATTTTCAATATTTACCCCTTGAAAAAATAGGTTTACCAGTTCCTTTTTGTAATAAATAAAAATCTATTTTAAACTACACCTAAAATCTAATATCTCATGTTTTTTCTGTTAAAACCCCCTTCTTGGCAATTTATTTTCGGTAAATTATCTGTTTCTTGTTTGATAAAAAAACACTTCTTTAAATTATTATCTATATTTTCATCTTTTAAATATCTTTGCATTGCCCCTCTCATTGGACCACCTTTTTTAATAAACTGTCTATTAAAACCAGATAGATCTACAAAAATTCCACCCAAAAGTGTTGTAATTAAAAATATGGATAATAAAATTTTGTTATCTATTTTGTAGATAAAATCATATTTTTTAATAATTTTAAGTCCTAACCACAACGATATCGCCACCACAATTATCATCCACCAAGGAAAATTTGTAATTATTTGCCCAACCCTCATTTGAGCCATTGGTCCTTTTGCTCTCAAGATAAAATTTATAAAACTTATAAAAAATACAGACAAAATTGCTGTTGATAAAAGACCAAACAGAGTCATAATTGATCCAATTAAAAAATAAAATTTAGGCCTCATCCTCAACTCTTTTTTGTTAATTTTCTGCATTATATCTTCTTTTATGTTTTTATCATTGTTATTTATATTTTCTTTTGACATATATTTTTTATTATTTTTTTAGCCCTATTTATTCTTGTGGCAACTGTGCCTTCTGGAATTCGCAATATCTCACTTATTTCTTCATAACTTTTTTGTTCAAAATAAAATAAAATTATCGGCTCTGAATATTTTATTGGTATGGCTTTTATGCATTTTTTTAATATTTCTAAATTTTCTTTTTTTTCTAAATTTTCTACAATGTCTTCTTTTTCTGGTACATCAAAATTTTCTGGCAAATATTCTTGTTTTTTGTGTTTGAAAATAAAGTTAATTGCTTCATTGTGAGCTATTCTATAAATCCAGCTAGAGAATTTTTTTTGTGTATCAAAACTTTTTAAATTAATAAATGCTTTTATAAAGGTGTCCTGAGTTACACAAGAAGAATTATCTTTATCTTGTAATAAGTTTTTTGTGTACCGTAATAATTTTTCTTGATATCTATCTATTATTTGAGAATAAGCATTGTCATCTTTTTCGACAACAATGCTTACAATCTCTTCGTCCGTTTTTGACTTATAGTCAATCATTTATTATTTCTTGTTTTGCATTCTACCAAAATTTCCATCCCCTTGTCCAAAACCTCTTTTTTGACCAGGGCCGTTTTTTAAACCAAGCCCCAACTCTGTTCTAATTTCTTTTGCTTTTTCAAAATTTCCCGATGACATTAGTTTGTGCATTTCTGAAAATTTTGAAAAATTTTCTTCAGTCACAAATTGTGTCACTCTATTATTTTCGGAAATTAAATTTTTCCAAGATTGAAAATCGTTATTTTCCAAAGCCAACTTTACAGCACTCCTTGTCTCACTATTACAATTTGGGCCAGATAATTCAGGATTTCCTCTGTATGCAGAAGCTGTATTTGCTGATATTGCCACAATTGCTAAAGACATTAAACCGCCTATTAATATTTTTTTATTCATTTATTTTTTATTTTACCCCTTTTTTAATATTTGCTTTCGACATATATTATACATTTCAAGAAAGAACTTTCTTTCATTTTAAAATACCTCATTATTTTTTGTGTTATAATATCGTTATGAATCAAACATATAATTGGTATATGGAAATTGTTAGACCTTCATGGGCACCGCCAAGTTGGGTTTTTGGACCAGTTTGGACAGTTCTTTATATTATAATCGCGATTTCTTTTGGAACAGTTTTTTATAAATTTTTTCTAAAAAAAATACCCGCAAAAGTTGCTTTACCATTTGCTCTAAACATCATTTTTAATTTGCTTTTTACTCCACTACAATTTTGGCTTCAAAATAATATTTTAGCTTCAATTGATATTTTGCTTGTTTTGGGAACATTGATTTGGGCAATGGTCGCAATTTATCGTTATATAAAATGGGTAACATATGCTCAAATACCATATTTGTTATGGGTTTCTTTTGCTACTATTTTGCAACTTACAATAACTTACCTCAATTTATGAAAAATTTAAAAATTTATTTAGTTGCTGTATTTATATTTTTGATAATAGATTTTGTTTGGCTGGGATTTGTTGCTAATAATTTTTATCAAAATCAAATCGGATTTTTGCTAAGAGAACAGTTTCTGTTAATACCAGCGATTATTTTTTATCTTTTGTTTGTATTCGGGTTGTTGATTTTTGCGATTTTACCAGCAGTAGAGAAGAATTCCTGGAAAGTTGCTTTGTTTTTGGGTGGATTGTTTGGACTTATAACTTATGCAACTTACGATTTAACAAATTTTGCCACCATAAAAAATTGGCCTTTTATTGTGGTTGTGATTGATTTAATTTGGGGTATTTTTATATCGGCAACAGTTTCCACTTTGACTTTTTTATTTGTTCAAAAAAAGTAAAAGTAAAATTTTTATCAAATTAAAAAAATTGCAAAAAAGATTATTTTAGTGATAAATTATTATTAATTAAATAAATAGGGAAGAGTGCCAGAGTGGTTGAATGGACCGCTCTCGAAAAGCGGGATTTGCGAAAGTGAATCGAGGGTTCGAATCCCTCCTCTTCCGCATGAAAATAAAGAGCCAGACGCATTAGCGTTTGGCTCTTTATTTTCAGGGATATGGAGGGATGAGAAAGACGGAGGCGGTTTACGATTTTTGCGAAGCAAAAATTGTCGCCGAGTCGGGGTCGCGGGTCGACGAAGTCGAACCTGTGACCGAATCCCTCCTCTTCCGCATGAAAATAATGGTGAAAAGTTTAGTGTTTTATTATTTTTTTATGTTAATATAATTTTATGTACATTGGCGGTGTAAAATTAAGCAAACTTGTCATTTTGGTAGTAAAAACCTCAATCGGTTATTTTCTTTTTATTGTAATTGCATTTACAATACCAATTTATAAAAATGCACACAAAATAATCAGTTCAACAATTGATCATATATATTCAAACAGGATTGTAATTGGCGAAACGGCTTTGATTGTAAAAATTGCTGACACCGAAGAAGCGAGAATTTTGGGACTTAGTAATACTCTAGAATTAAAACCACAAAACGGTTTATTTTTTGTTTTTGAAAGATTAGATTATCACGGAATTTGGATGAAAGATATGTTTTTCCCAATTGATATAATTTGGATAGATCAAAATATGGAAGTTGTTCATATAGAAGAAAATGTTTCCCCCGATACATTTCCAACGGTTTTCCGACCATCAAAAAAATCTTTATATGTACTTGAAACAAATGCTGGTTTTGTAAAAAAACACGGAATTAAAATTGGAGATATTATTACAAAACTTTAATTTTAGATAAAATATCCTATTTTTTAAGACTTTTTTGACCGCATTCTTTACAATGTTTTTTTTGTATTTTATATCTTTTTTTTCTGACACTTATCCACATTTTTTACAATTTTTTTTAAAAAAAAAGAGTAAAATTAAACATTAATTATAAATAATTTAAAAACAATATGGTAAAGAAATCAAAAACTTCAAAATTAAATGCAAAAAAGAATCAATTAGTAAATCAAATCAAAAAAAGAGATGGTAAAATAGTTCCTTTTGAAGTTGAAAAAATTACAAATGCAATTTTTAAAGCCATGATTTCTACCGGAGAAGGTGATATGGAGGATGCAGAACTTGTTTCAGCAAAAGTGCATGCCGAAATTGTCAGAATAGTTAGAACTTTCAAAGATATTATACCAACAGTTGAGGGTGTTCAGGACATTGTAGAACAACAATTGATATTGAGTAATTATGTAAAAACAGCAAAGCACTATATTTTGTATCGTGAAGAGAGAGCAAAAATTCGTTCTCAAAAACAAATTCAAATCCCGGATCGTATTCGTAAATTAGCCCAAGAAAGCAAAAAGTATTTCAGAAATTCTCTATCAGAATTCGTATACTACAGAACATATGCTCGTTGGATAGAATCTGAGAATCGTCGAGAAACATGGATAGAAACTGTAGACAGATATATTTCTTTCATGAAAGAAAATCTTGGTACAAAATTAAAAGAATCAGAATATGCAGAAATTCGCCAAGCGATTTTGGAACAAAAAGTCATGCCGTCTATGAGACTTATGCAATTTGCTGGTCCTGCAGCTAGAAAAACAAATGTTTGTTGTTATAACTGTTCTTATATTTCACCATCCAAAATAACAGATTTTGCAGAAATAATGTATGTGTCAATGTGTGGTACGGGTGTTGGTTTTTCCGTTGAAAGTCCTTCCGTACAACAGTTGCCACAGATCAAAAAACAAACTGGTAAAAAACTAAAGACTCACATTGTTGCAGACAGTAAAGAGGGTTGGTGTGATGCCTTAACTGCCGGATTGTCGGCATGGTTTGATGGTCATGATATAGACTTTGATTTTTCTTTAGTTCGTCCAGAAGGTGCCAGATTAAAAATAATGGGTGGAAAGGCATCTGGTCCTGCTCCTCTAAAACAATTACTAGAATTTGCTCGTGGTAAAATATTGGCAAAACAAGGCAGAAGACTTTCAAATATTGATGTGCATGATATTTGTTGCATGATAGGTCAAATAGTTGTTGTTGGTGGTGTTCGTCGATCTGCAATGATTTCTCTTTCAGATCTTGATGATACAGATATGAGAGATGCAAAAGCTGGTCAATTTTGGAACACGGCTCCTCAGAGGGTTATGGCAAATAATTCTGCTATATATGAACAAAAACCAACCACTGCAGAATTTATGGAAGAATGGCTTGCCTTGATTAAATCTGGTTCTGGAGAAAGGGGAATTTTTAATCGAGGAAGTCTTGATACACAATTGCCCGAAAGAAGAGTGAAAAAAATTGGTCAAAATCATGCATGGGGAACAAATCCTTGCGGTGAAATTGTCTTAAAATCAAAACAATTCTGTAATTTATCAGAAGTTGTTTGTCGTTCTGAGGACAATGAAAAAACTTTGATGGAAAAAATAAGATTAGCAACAATTCTTGGAACATATCAGGCATCTTTGACAAATTTCGGTTATCTTTCAAAAGAGTGGAAAGAAAATTGTGAACAAGAAGCACTTTTGGGTGTGTCTTTGACTGGTCAGTGGGATTGTGAAGTTGTTAGAAATGATAAAGTTTTGCAAAAATTAAAAAAAGAATCTATTCGTATAAATAAAATTTATGCTAAAAAATTCGGAATAAATGAGTCAACCTGCATTACAACTACCAAACCTTCTGGAACAGTTTCACAAGTTGTAGATAGTGCATCTGGAATGCATCCAAGATATGCAAAATATTATATTCGTAGAATTAGAATTGGTAGAACAGATTCTCTTTTTAGAATGCTAAAGGATCAAGCTGTTCCATATCACCCCGAAGTTGGTTTTAGTGAAGAAACCGCCTCAACTTTTGTGATTGAATTTCCGGTAAAAGCACCAGACAATGCGATTGTAAAAGATTCAGTTAGTGCAATAGATCAATTGGAGCATTGGAAATTGGTCAAAACAAATTACACAGAACACAATCCTTCGGTGACAGTTTCTGTTGGGGAAGATGAATGGTTAAGAGTTGGTAATTGGATTTATGAAAATTGGGAAAATGTTGGAGGACTATCTTTTTTACCAAGAACAGATCATGTTTATCAGCTTGCTCCATACGAAGAAATTGATAAAGCAAAATATGACGAAATGTTAAAGAAATTTGAAAATATTGATTTTTCAAAAATTCTAGCATATGAACAGGTTGATGAAACCAATTTAAAACAAGAATTGGCATGTGCTGGCGGTGTTTGTGAGGTTGATGATATTGTAAAAAAATAGTTTTTATTTACACAAGCCAAACTTTTCTTCCCAGCCTTCGCCTAATTTTTTACTCAAGTTGCACTTGACCAAAAAAGATTGCGGAAAAATTCAAAGATTGGTTTGTGTAAAAATTTAAATTAGTTTATCCACAATGCACAATCTCCAAAACACTTAACACACACTATACATACTGATATAATACATAATTATTATTTAATTAATATATATAATATATATATAAAATCCATGCACACATTAAAAACAATCAAAAAATCACAAGGTTTCACCCTCCTTGAAATGCTACTGGTAATAGCAATCATTGCAATACTAGCTGGTATAGTCATTGTGGCTATAAATCCAGGTAGACAATTGGCACAGGCAAGAAATGCTCAGAGAGCAAGTGATATTAATGCTATAGATAAAGCATTAAAACAATATTATATTGATAACAGAGCATGGCCTGCCGCATTAGCTAATGCGAGTGGTGCGGTTGAGATTTGTAACACGGGTGGTGGTAGTACATCGGGTTGTATTAATCTAGAAGTGGCAGGACAATCTCTTGTTCCAACCTATCTATCTGCTCTACCGCAAAATCCAAGTGGTGGAAATTATGTTATTGCATTAGATAATAACTCCCAAATATCAATTGGTGCTCCTGGTAGTACGGAATATCAGTTGCCTGTTGTTGTGATTGGAAATAATGCGAGTGTTATAGCTGCTGCTAGTGTTGTTGGGGGTGGTTCATAATTAGCATGTGATGATTATGCTACAGGTGGGACATTAACTGAAGATGGTAATTATTGTATTCGTGTATTTACATCAAGTGGTACTTTAAATGCTCTTATGAATTTTAATGCTGAGGTATTGGTGGTTGGTGGCGGAGGTGGAGGAGGAGCTGGTTGGGGAGGCGGTGGAGGTGGAGGTGGGGGTGGATTGGTTTATGAATCATCATATTTTATATCGCCAAGATCAATTTCTGTTGTTGTTGGTGCTGGTGGTAGTGGTGGTACCTCTGGAAATATGGGAAATTCTGGTGGTAATTCAGATTTTGATTCAGAAGAATTATTGGCGTATGGTGGCGGTGGCGGTGGATATAATGGTGGACAACCCGGAAACGGTGGTTCTGGTGGTGGTGCAAATCAAAATTCTGGAGGCACATCTATACAGGTTAATGGTTTTGGAAACTCCGGCGGTGGGAATATTTCAGGGATGGGCGGTGGTGGTGGTGGTGGTGCCGGTTCTCCTGGCTTAAACGGCACATTTGGAAATGCTGGTTCTGGAGGTGGAGGTTTGGCTTATAACATATCTGGTTCATCCGTCTATTATGCTGGCGGCGGTGCAGGAGGATGTTCTGGTGGTGGATCTTGTGCTTCTGGAGGAATTGGTGGTGGTGGAAGTTCATCCTCAAATTCTGTTGGTGGATCTGGAACAAACGGTCTTGGTGCTGGTGGTGCGGGAGGATCAGACGGTAATTTGAATGGTGGATCCGGTGGTTCGGGTATAGTAATAGTAAGATATCAAAAATAATTTTTTTACACACCATATATTAAACACATCATTATCGCTCACTTTTGTTAGGAAACTAGTTATTTTTTAAATTTACAACAGAAATAATATATTTTTTACTTTTAAATAAGTATATGGTATAATGTTTTTTGGACAAATCAAACAATCGCTGTTTTTATTTTATAAAAACAGAGGAAAGTCCGAACACACACTGATTTTTTGACACAAGTGTCAAAAAATCTTTAAAACGGTAGCGGGTAACACCCGTCGACATGACTGCGATTGGTAACGATCGTGTATTATGTAGAGGTGCGAGCAGAGACGTCTTTTTTCGAAAGAAAAAGACAACACAATCATTAACCCTCGAGGATAATGATTGTGTTGAGCCAATATGGTGATATATTGGGTGAAACGGCAAAATCCTTACTTGTGTGCAAGGCCGTGCTGAAATTTTAATATTTTTTCGCAAGAAAATTTATTAAAAAAATTCAGAGTGCCGCTAGAGCCAAATGGTAACATTTGGCCCAGATAAATGATTGTTCAATCAAATACTGTTTACAGTTTAGATTGCACAGAATTCGGCTTATCAATTGTCCAACAAAAATCCAGTTTTTACTGGATTTTTGTTTTTATCAACATATCTTATAATATATTTTTCTGCTATAATTATTTAATAATAGCTATTTTATGGTAGAAAAATTAGTTGGTTTTTTAAATAAGGAAATAAAAGGCCTACATGAGGCCGCTTATTTGCTGGCTTTTTTCACACTAACTTCTCAGTTTTTGGGATTAATTAGAGATAGATTATTGGCAAGCACTTTTGGGGCCTCAGAAATACTAGATGTTTATTATGCATCTTTTAGAATTCCTGATTTTTTGTTTGTTTTAATGACTTCTTTTATATCAGCTTCGGTTTTGGTTCCGGTATTGTCAAAAAATTTAAATAATCAAATAGAATTAAAAAAAATCATAGACAGTTTATTTTCATTTTTTATTTTAATTGCAATTTTTGTTTCTATATTAATTTTTATTTTTATTCCAAAAATTTTACAACTTATAATGCCAAATTTAATCAACGGTCAAAATTCTTTGGATTTAATTTTATTTTCAAGAATATTATTATTATCTCCAATTATTTTGGGAATGTCTCAGCTTTTTGGAAGCATAGTTCAGTCTTATAGAAAATTTTTTATTTATGCCATTAGCCCAATATTTTATAATTTAGGAATAATTTTGGGTGTTATTGTTTTTTATCCAATGTTTGGAAACATCGGTCTAATTTACGGTGTTGTTGTTGGCCTTTTACTTCATTTAATAGTTCAAATTCCAACCATTATCAAACAAAAACTATCACCAAAAATAACTTTCAAAATAGAGTGGTCGATCATAAAAGAGGTTGTTTTTATTTCTTTACCAAGAGCCATTACACTTGCCTCAACACAGCTAATTTTGTTGATTTTAGTGGCGATTGCTTCAACCCTATCAATTGGCTCAATTGCAATTTTTAATTTTTCATATAATTTACAATCAGTCCCTATGGCAATTATTGGTGTTAGTTATTCAATGGCTGCTTTTCCAACACTATCAAGACTTTTTTCTAATGGTAACAAGCAAGAATTTTTATCACATTTAATAATTGCAGCCAGACACATTATTTTCTGGTCATTTCCGGTCGTCATCATGTTTATAGTTTTAAGAGCTCAAATTGTTAGAACCATTTTGGGTTCCGGTCAATTTGATTGGGCAGCAACTCGACTTACTGCTGCGGCTCTTGCCGTATTTGCTATTTCTGTGGTGGCTCAAAGTTTGACATTGCTTTTTGTGAGAGGGTATTATTCTGCTGGTCAAACCAAAAAGCCACTTTTCATAAATATTTTTTCGGCAGCCACGACCATATTTTTAGTTTTTATTTTTATAAATTTATTTCAAAATAATGCACTTTTTCAAGATTTTTTTGAAATTTTATTGAGAGTTGATGACTTAAGTGGCACAATTGTTTTGATGTTGCCACTTGCTTTTTCTGTTGGCATGATACTAAATACAATTTTGTTGTGGATTTCTTTCGAAAAAGATTTTAAAGGTTTTTCTGCAACACTCGGTAGAACTTTTAGAGAAAGTTTGTTTGCATCTGTTGTGGCTGGATATGTTTCATATCTTTGTTTGCAACTTCTGGCTAATTTTTTGAATCTAAACACTCTTTTAGGAATTTTTTCTCAAGGATTATTTTCTGGATTGATTGGAATATTTGTTGGTTGGCTCGTTTTGCATACCATAAAAAATAATGAAACAATAGAAATTACAAAAGCTCTAAAAAATAGATTTTGGAAAACAAAAGATTTGATTGTTGACCCAGAAGAGATTTCTGGTTAATTTTGTGTTATTATTTTTTGATTAAATGATTTTAAATAAAAATGATAGATAAAATAAGAAATTTTTCAATTATAGCACATATAGATCACGGCAAATCAACATTGGCTGATAGAATGCTTGAAATAACAGAAACTGTTGATAAAAGACAAATGAAAGAGCAAATTCTTGACGATATGGAGCTTGAAAGGGAAAGGGGCATAACTATCAAAATGAGGCCCGTTAGAATGAATTTTGGCTATAAAAACGACCAATACATATTGAACCTAATAGATACTCCGGGTCACATAGATTTTTCATATGAAGTTTCAAGGGCCCTAAAGGCAGTTGAGGGAACTGTGCTTTTGGTTGATTCTACACAAGGTGTTCAGGCCCAAACTTTAACTACTTTGGAAATGGCAAAAGATCTTGGCCTAAAAATAATTCCTGTTTTATCAAAAATCGACTCACCATTATCAAGAATTGATGAGGTCAAAAAAGAAATTGTACAATTGATAAATTGTAGCCCAGAAGATATTTTATTAACTTCTGGTAAAACTGGTGAAGGTGTAAAAGAATTATTGCAAAATATTATTGAAAAAATTCCAGCCCCAAAAACAACATCAGAAAATCAAAATGATTTTCGTTCTTTGATTTTTGATTTTCAATACTCAAATCATCGCGGAATTATTGTTTACACCAGAGTTTTCGACGGATTTATTTGTGCAAAAGATCAAACAAAATTTGTGGCTTCAAACAGAAATTTCATAACACCAGAAGTCGGTGTATTCGTTCCTCAAGAAAAAACCGTATCAAAATTATCTGCTGGAGAAATTGGTTATGTTGTGACTGGAATAAAAGAACCCGGAATTGCCAATGTTGGAGATACTCTATTGTCCTTAAAAACTACATTCCCAGCTCTTTCTGGATATAAAGAACCAAGACCTGTTGTGTGGGCTAGTATTTTTCCGGAAAGCCAAGATGATTTTACTGATTTAAAATCGGCTTTATCAAAACTAAAATTAACAGATAGTTCCTTGACTTATGAAGAAGAAACATCTGGAATTGCTGGTAGAGGATTTCGCTGTGGATTTTTAGGAATGTTACATCTTGAAATTATTACAGAAAGATTGAGAAGAGAATTTAATCTAGAATTGGTTGTGACATTACCAAGTATTACTTATAAAATAAAAACCAGAAGAGGTGAAGATGTAATGGCTTATTCCGCAATTTCTTTTCCAGAATTTGGTGATATAGATAAAGTGGATGAACCGTGGGTGAATATTCAAATAATTTTACCAAATCAATATTTGGGTGAAATTATGAGTATGTTATACGAGCACGAAGTGACTATTTTTGAAACTGATAATTGGGGAAATAACCGCAGTTCTATAAAAGGAGAAATGCCACTTCGTGAGTTAATGAGAAACTTCTTTGATGATTTAAAAAGTTGTTCTTCTGGATATGCATCACTCTCTTATGAACTTTCAGATTATAGATCAGCAGATGTTGTAAAATTAGAGATATTAGTTGCCGAAGAAGAAGTTCCTGCTTTTTCAAGAATTGTAGCCAGACATCGAGTCCAAGAAGAAGCCGAAAAATCAGTCGAAAAACTTTATAATATTTTGCCCAGACAAATGTTTACGATGAAAATTCAGGCCAAAGCTTTGGGAAGAATTATTTCTTCCAAAACAATTTCTGCTCTTCGAAAAAATGTGACACAGCATATGTATGGTGGAGATATCACTCGTAAAATGAAATTGAGAGACAAGCAGAAAAAAGGTAAAAAGAAAATGCAGGCACTTGGAAAAGTAAATATCGGTCAAGATGTGTTTTTAAAAATGATGCGGAACGAATAAATCTCTTTTTATTTAAGAAAATAATCCGGGTGAATATACCACAATCATTCCTATTGCAACTATTATACTTATAATTATAAATATAAATCTGATAACTTTTTGACTTTTTTTATGAAATAAAAACGACATATTTGTGTTAGAATAATATATCATATTTAAATATTTTCGCCATGAAAGAATTTCAGAAAAAAATAATAGTTAAAAAAAGAATATATTCTAATTTTAGTATAATTTTATTACTAATCATTTTATTTTTGGTATTAAATTCAACTTATGAGCTTTGGAAAAAATACAAATATACAAAAATGGTTTTGGAAAATGACGAAAGAAAACTTTCTGAATTAAAAGATCAAAAAAATAACCTAGAAGAAAAAATACAAGATTTGAGCACTGAAGTCGGAGTCGAAAGGGAATTAAGAGAAAGATTTTATTTGGCAAAACCAGAAGAAAATGTAATTTTTATAATAGATACTGGGACAGAAGAAATATTGGAGATAGAAGAAAAAAATAAAATAGAACATTTTTTTGATAAATTTAAAACTTTATTTAAATGATTTTTTTTGTTATATTTTAATAATTATTAATTATAATTTTAAAAAATATGTCAAAAGTCAAAATTTATTCAACACCAACTTGTACTTATTGCCAATTAGCAAAACAATTTTTTGGTCAAAATGGTGTAGAATATACAGAATATGATGTCGCAGAAGATGTCGTGAAAAGACAAGAAATGGTTGAAAAAACTGGTCAAATGGGTGTTCCTGTAATTGAAATAGAAAAAGACGGAACAGACCACATTGTTATCGGTTTTGATGAGGATAGAATAAGACAAATATTATCCATATAAGTTTTACACAAGGCCTAATTTGGCCCTGTATGCCCTTGTAGTTCAATGGATAGAACATCCCCGTCCTAAGGGGAAAATGTAGGTTCGATTCCTACCAAGGGCACAATAATCT
>CALLZK010000002.1 GCA_937858275.1 uncultured bacterium | reverse complement strand
GTTTAAGATTGACAAAGCGGTGTGGGGAGAAATGGGTGATTCTGATGGTTATTCGCACTCAAAACATTATGAGTATATAGTAGGGAGTGACTCTTTGGCTGATATTGCTGATAGTGATTATCCAGAAGAGGCGGAGTGTGAAGTTATCGGCAACATTTACGAAAATCCAGATTTATTAAATAAATAATATGAAAAATAAACAAACAGAAAGAAGTAAAAAAATAAGAAATACAATCTTTTTAAGGGAACTAATTTCTATATTATATAAAACAGCCGAAAGAAATATTGATAACAAAAAGTTTGAAATAGTTTTGCCAAAAGAAATATTTGAAAGACTTTATGATATTGAAATTGATGCATTAAACACTAATGAAAAGCATAGCATATTAGGATTTCCATTAAAATACTATTAAAAACTCCGACCAATTAAGTCGTTAAACTGATAATTACAAATTAATAAAATATTATGACTATAAAAGAATTTATGAATCAAAACAAAGACAAATCAATATGGAGTTTTGCTTGGTCTATGTTTTGGAGAGGTTGGGTTATATGGATATTGGCGACAATTACATTTGGATTTTTATTGGGAATATTACAAATAATATAAAAATATGAAAGATCACATAAAAGAAATAATAATCGCAGTAGTAGTTATTATTGCGATTATTGGTTGGGTAGTAGTTTCAATTAATAAACCAAAAGAGATTATAATTGAAAAAGAAGTTGTTAAAATAGAAGAATCAAAATGGACATCATCAGAAAAAGCAGAAATGAAAATGCAATATGTGAGAGAATGTGTTGATGGAGAATTAAATTACTATGAGTATTGTAAATGCACATTTGATACAACTGTTGAAAAATATGGATTTGATGAAATAATTAATTGGGGTGTTATGGTTAATTCTGTTGGTGAATTGCCAAATACTGCAAATGAGGCGGTGAGTTATTGTATTCATTTGATTCAATAAATAATCCGACCGAAAATTGTCGTTAAACTAATTAATAATTAATCAATTATATATGGCTCTAAAAGAAAAAAAATCAGGCAATTATCTATCAATTATTGATGGAAGTTTGCGAAAAAGTGTTCCAGAGGGAACAGAGGGGGCAATTAAGAGGGAATATGAAACATCTGATAAAAAGAAAGGTGTTAAATGGGAATTAGTTTATGCTTCATTATCAGGAAAAATAACTTCAATTAAATTCTTTGATAGTGAGTTTGGAAAACAATTATCAATCGCAATTAAAGATGATGAAACTTATTTTGTGCAACTGCCTTACAAAGGAAGATATGCTATGGACTTAATGAAAAAATTGCCAAATGTGGATCTAGAAAAGGAAGTTGAAATCGCACCATTTGATTTTTTTGGAGATAATGGAAAACCAATTAAAGGAGTATCTGTTATGCAAGGAAATGAAAAGGTTAAAAACTTCTTTTATGATGAGGCAACAAAGAAAGAAAAAGAAATACCTCAAATTGAAAAAGAGGTTGATCAAATGGATAGTGATGATTGGCAAATACACTTCACAACGGTTGCGAAATTCTTACAATCTTATATTGAAAAAAATGTAGCAAGTAAATTAGAAAATAAAGTTATTGGTGAAGAGATTATGGAAGATGATATAAAATATCCAGAGGAAGAAATTAATCCAGAGGACATTCCATTTTAATCTATGCAACCAATACCAATAGAAATTGCAGAAGAGAGAATAAAATTATCAGTTGAATATTCGCAACTTTCTGATAGGTTAGTTGAGTTGATAAAAGTCCAAGCACAATTTTATAACTCCGAAAGGCATAATTATAAAAGTGATAAGGCGGTTGAAAGGGCTTTTGAAGTAACCGAAACTGGAATCGAACTAACACAAATTAAACAAAAATTAAAAAGTATTGAAAAGAAGATGTCCGCATTAAATTCAATGTTAAATGTGTTAGAAAATCAAGCAAAAAATCTTTATTAAAAGATTGCACATCGCAAGGTGTGTCCTGACTGGAATATACGACATCAAATTTGTTTTATAGCTTGTAATTATCAAACTATTTAATCGGTATTCTGGTCAGAACAGACCTTACGAGTTATTAACAGGTTGGGGATAACTTCCCTTTACAAATAAATATAATTATATTAAGATATAAGAGTAGGAATAATTACAAGCAATAATAAAAGTAAAATGATATACACAGCAAAAGAATTAAATAGTAAGTTAGTTAATCTAACATTAGTGGGTCAAGAAGATGGTGCATTACAATTTATAGGAACAGATAATGAATGGGAAAAGGGTGAGCATTGGAGCGATTACGATGACCAACAAGAAGAAGAGTTATTATCAGATAGTTATAACCCAGCAGATGAATATGAAAGATAATATAAACTTCATTCAAGCATTTCTAATCTTTGTAGCAGTTATGGGTATTATTAGCACGATAATTATATTGATATGAGAGAAATAAAATTTAGAATTTGGGATTCAAAAAGCAAAAAGATGACGCAAAATGCTTTTATATATGACTATATTGAAGCAGAAGCAGTAAAATGTATCAATAAAGATAAATACCCTATTATGCAATACACAGGACTAAAAGACAAGAACGGAACGGAGATTTATGAGGGGGATATAGTAATTGTGACTTATTCTGACGGTAGCGGTTATGACAATCCTGTGGAAGTAAGTTTTGGAAAAGGAAGTTTTTGGGTTGGTATGGGTTATTTAAGTGATGTAAAAATTATTGAAATAATCGGCAACATTTACGAAAACCCAGAACTAATCAAATCACAATGAAAAAACTTCACGAAATAGAAAAAGGTTCAAAGATATATGCAGAGATAAGCGACGGCTCAACATATCTAACCTTTAATCATCTAGACGGTATGTATTCCCGCTGCACGACAGAGAAAGGCGGAACAATCCACTTATACAGATTCACACCATTATTAGAACATAAAGACGGATATAAAATAGAACAATGAAAAACATAATTATAATAATCGCAATAGTATTTCTAGGAATATGGTTACTAACGATAGCCATAGACCGCCAAGAGAAATATGAATGTCAGAAGTTGGCAGGTTATGCGGAAAAGTATGAGGGGTTTTATTATGCGGAACACGAATTAAAAATGTGTAACATAAAATAAATATGTCATTAGATAAAAACAACAATTCAGGAGATTACAATTCAGGAAATTACAATTTAGGAGATTACAATTCAGGAAATTAC
>CALLZK010000001.1 GCA_937858275.1 uncultured bacterium | reverse complement strand
ACCCCCACACAAAAAGTCAAACATTGTTGTGAATAAGATTTTAATAAAAATTGAACAAAATTTAATAAAAACTTTAACAAAAATTAAAAAGAAGTTTTATATATTTATTTTAAAATATTTAAATTGCCAAATAATAGAAAAAGACAAAATATAGGAATATTTATAGACGAAGCAAATATTTATCATTCTCAAAAAACACTGGGTTGGAAAGTTGATTATTTAAAACTAAAAGAACATTTTGAAAAAATAGGAAAAATAAAAGTGCTAAATTTTTATACCAGTTTCATGGATAAAAATATATATCAAAAAGATAGATTTAACAAATTGCAGAAAAATGGTTTTAAAATAATAAAAAAGCAATTAAAGTTTATAAAAACAATGTCTGGATTAATTATAAAAAAAGGAAATTTGGATATTGAATTAGCATTAGATGCATACATTGAAAAAAATAATTATAATATTCTTGTATTATTTTCAGGGGACAGTGATTTTGAATACTTATTAAAAATTTTAAAGGATAAATATATAATAATAGTTTCTACAAGAAAACATATATCAAAAGAACTATTAAATGTATCCGACGAATACATTGATCTGAAAAAATTAACAGACAATATCAGAATCAAAGAAAGCCAGCACTAGTGCTGGCTTTCTTGATGTTACGTAAAGTAATTATACCAAACCCCCACATAAAAAGTCAACCACATCTGTGCATAATACTTTAGAACTATTTTAACTTAATCAGCACCTATCAAAATTCTTATCCCCCAAACACAAAAAACCACTCTTGCGGAGTGGTTTTTTGATTTTACCCTCTTGCGAGGGATTCCCGAAGGCATTTACGATATTGATTATATTAAATGTATCAAAAAAGTCAATCTAAAAATTTAAACGGATTTTAATCTAATTGTGTATATTAAAATTATGTTCAAAAATTTTTATAATTGGTTTAAAATTAAAACTAAAATAAACAATGGCGATAATATTTTAATTGCAAAAGAAAGAGAAATTATAATGTGCCATTTAGGATTAAATGTTGGATTTGAGCAAGACGGATCGGGTGATAGTTTCTTGAGGCCGGTATTAATATTTAAAAAATTTAGTAACAAACTTTATATTATAATTCCATTAACAAAAAAACACAGAACTGGGAAATTTTATTTTACTTTTAGTTTTAACAAAAAAACTCAAAGCACAGCCATACTTTCACAATTAAAAATAATAGACTCCAAAAGATTTATTTATAAGATGGGTTATATCAGTAAAGAAGATTTTGATAAAATAAAAGATTCAGTATTTGATTTGTTATATTCTAAATAAAATCATACCCGACCCCCAACACAAAACCACCCCTTTCGGAGTGGTTTTTATTTTTACCCTCTTGCGAGGGAGGCCATGATTTCTAATACCCAACACCTCTCAGTGTCAGAATCTATGGCATTGTTTAATTCATTTCTGAATTAATTAAATTATAAATATATAAAAAAAATAAGTCAAACTAGTTTATAAACAAAATTTTATCTAAAATTTTAAGAAAATTGATTGTGTCAATTTTATAATAGATTAATTGTTAAATAGTAAAAAAACATCTAGAGTAGGAATTTTTATTGATGAAGCAAACATTTATCATTCCCAAAAAACCGTTAAGTGGGAGGTTGATTATCTAAGACTTAGGCGATTTTTCACTAAATTTGGCAGAATAACGGTTTTAAATTTTTACACATCATTTCAATATGAAAATGAAAAACAAAATAATTTTTTGATGAAAATTGGTCAATATGGTTATCATGTTTTCAGAAAAAAATTAAAAATTATTAGAAAAAATAATTTATATATTAAAAAAGGAAACCTAGATATCGAATTAGCATTGGATGCTTACAAATTAAAGAATTTGTACGACATTTTTATATTATTTTCTGGCGATTCAGATTTTGAATATTTATTAAAATTATTAAAGGATGAAAATAAAATGATATTTGTAGTATCAACAAGAAAGCATATATCAAAAGAATTATTCAAGACTGCGAACAAATACTTTGATTTAAACAAGATAAGATATGAAATATCCATGATCAAAGAAGACCAGCCAATTGGCTGGTCTTCTTGAGGTTACGACATATTTAAATATACCAAACCCCCACATAAAAAGTCAACCACATCTGTGCATAATACTTTAGAACTATTTTAACTTAATCAGCACCTATCAAAATTCTTATCCCCCAAACACAAAAAACCACTCTTGCGGAGTGGTTTTTTGATTTTACCCTCTTGCGAGGGATTCCCGAAGGCATTTACAAAATTAATTATAACAAAGCTTGAAATTTTGTCCAATCAAAAATTAAATACAATTTTATTTTGTATTTAATTTTGATCATAAAAAAATAAAAGCACAGCGATACTATCACAGATACGATTGATAGATTTAAAAAGAATGAAATATAAAATGGGATATATGAACGAAAAAGATTTTTTTAAATTAAAAGAATCATTAAATAAATTAATATTTTCAGAAGTAGAATAAATATTATCTTCTTAACACAAAAAACCACCCCGCAAGGGTGGTTTTTTGTTGAACTTTTAAGTTGTTCTAAACTTTCCAATTATATGCTATTGGGAAACTAAATTCGTACTAGTAAGCCTGTGTGATTATATCATTAACCACTGTTCCTAGTATTTCTGTTACTTCTAGTCTTACGAATCCAGAAGTGTTTTCGAATTTCAGGCTAAGTGTAACTCTTCTTGAGTCTCCTTCAGTTATTGTGAAGTTTCCTCCAGAAGCTGTTTTGCCTTGAACTGTTACGATCGCATCAACCTCATCAGCACCGGTTAGGGTGTAGTCGAAATCAGATCCGTCGTTAGCAAAGATTGCATCATCGCCAACAGCTGTTAATTCAAATACAATACTGATTGTACCGTTGACTGAGTCAGCAATATTTTCAGCTGTAAATGAACTTGAAATAAATTCAGCAAATACTCCTTCGACAAGAAGAGTGTGGGTTTCACTACTTATTGTTGAAGCACCTGCGACAGTTATGATTTCACCATCTTGGTTTTCTGCGTCTATTTCAGAACTTTCTACAGATAATTCGATTTGGATACCAGAGTCGTAGTTTCCGTCTTGTTTTCCAAATTTAACATAGACTTTTACATCAACACTGCTTCCTCCACGAATTGTCAAATCACCCTCGTCTATTTCGAAATCAAATACAGCTGTATCATCATGATCAACAACAACAACTACATCATCTCTGTCGTAGTTACTGTATGTTCTGTTTCCTACAACTAATTTGATATCATTGATTAGCATTTCTGAATCTACATCATCTGATCCGTTTGTATTATCAATCCAAACATTTACTGGAATTGACAATATATCAACATCTGATGAGTCAGCATCTCCTCTCAATCTAAATGAGAATACGTGGTATTCATCTGAAGTTTTATTTTCCTCAACCTCTAGTGTAGAAGCTTTTGGATTTGTTGTTGATGTTTGTAGTCTCAAACCGTCATTATTTGTTGAGTCTTCAAAAGTAACATTTGCGTTAACTGATGTTGATGCAGTTTCTGAAAGAATTGCGCCAGTTGCATCTACGAATCTTACTCTGTCAACCAAAACATTTAGATGATTTGAACCAACAAGATCATTTGAATCGATATTGCTTAATGCAGCAACACCAATGTCGAATCTTGCTTTGCTGTTAGATTTAACAATAGCATTTTTCAAAGCAACTGTTGCAGTGTGCTCTGATCCGCTTCTTGAAAAATCTCTGGCATCAACAGAACCTACAGTTTTTCCATCCAACATAACTAGAACTTCATCTGCGTATCTAGTTAATCTTGTTGAACCTGAACCTGTTACATCGACAATCAGTCTTACTGATGTAATATCTAGATCTGAGTTGTTGTCAGCTTCTATTTCGAAACCAAGAACTTTTTCAGTTCTACCTTCTGTAACTGTTGTTTCAGTTCCTGAAGTTCTTTTCACTATAGACACTATATCACCCGCTCCTCCACTCAATGTTGTTGATGTTGAAGAACCCGGTGTTGATGGTGTTGTAGGTGTTGTTGGAGCTGGTGCTACCAATGAATTAACAAGATTTCTTGTTATTGGACCAAAGAATCCAGCAGCTGGTGAAATACCATTAGCTGCTTGCATTTTTGCCAATGCTTGTTGTGTTAATGTTCCAAAATATCCTTTTGAAACACCTGCAGGCATAACTAGATGTCCTCTTGCGATCAAAAGATCTTGTAGGGCAACTACATCGCTACCTGTTGAACCGATTGTTAAATCTCTTGTGAATGCTACAGCAGGTGCTGCAGGTGATCCACCGACTACCAATGCTTGGATAGTTGCAGCTTGTGATCCTGAAAGACCAAGAGCAGCAACGATAGCATCAGCTTGTGCTTGTGTTAGGGCGCTAGCAGGAACAGCAACACTTACTAGAAGTGCTAATGCTACTACAGCTACACCTAAACCTTTTGTAAATTTACTCATTGTAATTTTATTTTTTAAGTTTAAGTCGTTAATAAGATGTTTCGTTATTTATAAAATTTTGAAACATCTCAGACTATTTGCTAATAAACGTTTAATAACTAATAATTTTGTTCTGTGTTAATCCTGCCACTTAACTATTTCCGTTAGAACATTCTGTTCTGTAATACCGCGTGGTGGCGCGGGCGATTAAAAGCTTTCGACAAAGCTTTTTAAACGTTAAAGTTTTTCTATCTGCGATTTACAACCATAACAGGATTGTCATCCTTTTCTGTATAGAAAGTCAAAGCAATTACAAAAACATTTTATTGTTTTTGTAAAAATATTCAGTTGTCAAAAATCAGTCATTCAGAATGTCCCTCAACTTTCTGTATCTCTATAATTATAAACCCCAGAGTTTTACTGTAAATAAAGCCCTCTGTGGATAACTCATATATTATCATAATAAAATAATAAAAACAACAACTTTATAATATTTAGAGTAAATAAAATATAGTGTTTTGGAAGTCCTCCGCAGTCTTTTTTAGTCAAGTGCAACTTGACGAAAAAAGGAGACGAGGACTGGACAAAAAAACACTATATTTTATTTGTCCTTTATTATAAAAATGTCTTTTATATTATTTTAAAGAATATTTGCTCCATCGACGATCACCCTCTTTTTTAAGGACACCTTCCAAGACAAGATTTATCAATTCTCTTTGCAATGTCTTTTCGCTACAATCATTTATCCTTTCACCAATATCCTTAATTGAAACTTCGCCCAAATCCTTGATTATTTTTAAAATAGACTCTCTTCGATTATTTATTTTAATTTCTTTTGCCTTCTTTGATATTTGATTATTCAAATCTGATGCCCTTATGTCCTTTAAAACAAAATTTGGAACTTTGTTTTGTATTTGTCCTTTATGAGCAAAATCTGTTTTTTTGAATTGAGCTTCTTTTTTGACAATTCTGTCTTTTATAAAATTTTTTGACTTGTTATCAAATTCTTTGTCCTTTATATTTTTTTCATTTTTCCCAAAAACATCATCAGAAAAGTTATCCACAGCCAATGTTCCCTTCTCCCAAAAACTATCTGCAAACAAATTTGAATTCATTGATAATTTATCACAATCATATTCGGCAATAAATTCTGCTAGTCTATGCAGTTCATTATCAACTATTTCAAAATTCATCATAGATATAAAACCAGATCTAAAAGCAATTCCAAATAAAGATTTTACTTCAAACAAATATCCAGTTATTTCTCGCATCACAATATCTCTTTCAGAAAGTGAAACTTTGTTTAAGGACATAACCGAATTTAGCATTTTCAAAGAAGTGTCTCTTATTTGCCATTTCAAAGGTTCTTGTGCTGACATAAAATTTGTAATCATATAAAGAGCTGTTGAAAGCTTTTCTGTCTTATTAAAAATATGATTAAAACTTTTGTCCTTAAAGATTGCTAATTCAGACAAATGTCCTATATTCAGACTTTGCTCTGTATTGTTGTTTATAATGTTATTATCTTTTTTATTATTGTTTTGAGACATATTATTTGTCTTTTATAAATATGACTTTTATTTAAAAATAAAAATTGTCTTTTATGCAAATTTGAGAATTTGTCTTTTAGCAAATTTTATTTTATTAAAGACATTTAATTGCATTCTATATAGGACAGAATAAAAGTCAAGGACTTTTGCAAAAAAGATAAAAAATCATTAAAATATGCTATAATTTTGTTATATGGCTAGACGAAGAAAAAATGACGAGGAAGGTTTTTTAAATTCCTTAAAAAAAGAAACATTTGAAGGCATCAGTGCAATTGCTTTTATTTTAATTTCTATATTTTTATTATTATCACCTTTTGGAAAAGCAGGTTTTATTGGCGATCATACTTACCGTTTTCTAAATATGTTTTTTGGAATCGGTTATTATTTGTTACCTATTATTTTAATAATTTTAGGAATTTCTTTTATAAAATCACTTAGCCATAATTGGGCATGGCCAAAAATAGTTGGTGGTTCATTAATGTTTATCACCGGCCTTGGATTAATAGATTTATTTATAGACAAAGGTGGCATAATTGGTTCTGGATTAAATTCTCCTTTAATAAAATTTTTTGGTTCTTGGATGACAGGTATTGGACATGTTGGAATTTTAATAATTTCAATTTTAATTATTTTTGATTTATCCTTAAAATTCTCTTTTATAGAAAACAGACTTAGAAACAAAAAAATAATCAGCGAAGATGATGTAGAAATGACCGAAGAAGAAGAGAAAAAACTAAAAGCCCAAAGCCAGAGACTTGGCGGAGACGATTCAAAAGAAATAGAAAAAAACAAAAAAGCTCCACTCGAAACAAAATCAGAAACAGAAGCCAATGAAGAAGACGAGGAAATAAAAATATCTGAACCAGCAAAGTCTCCAGAAAAAAAATCAGGTGGCTTGATCTTTTTTACAAGAAAAACTGCCGAATTCAAAGAATACACTCCCCCACCAATTAATTTGCTAGAAAGAGATTCTGGCAGACCGGGAGTTGGTGACATAAAAGCTAATGCAAATATCATAAAACGAACATTAGCCAATTTTGGAATTCAAGTTGAAATGGATGAGGTATCAATTGGACCATCTGTCACAAGATATTCCCTAAAACCAGCCCAAGGTGTAAAACTATCAAGAATAGTTTCCCTACAAAATGACCTGTCTTTGGCATTAGCCGCAAAATCAATTCGTATAGAAGCTCCTATTCCCGGAAAATCTTTAGTTGGTATCGAAATCCCAAACAGCACAAAAACAAAAATCGGTCTTGGTTCAATTCTAAAAGATGATGACTTTACAGACTCACCAAAACCACTTCTGTTTGCGGTTGGAAGAGGTGTGACTGGTTCATCTTATTTTGCTGATTTAGCAAAAATGCCACATCTTTTGATTGCTGGTGCAACTGGTTCTGGAAAGTCAGTCACAATTCATGCCATCATCACCTCTCTTTTATACAGAAATTCTCCAGAATTAATGAAATTTATAATGATTGATCCAAAAAGGGTTGAGTTGACTATGTACAACAAAATTCCCCACCTTTTGACTCCTGTCATCACAGATGCCAAAAAAACAATTTTATCTTTGAAATGGGCCGGAAAAGAAATGAGTCGAAGATATGACATATTAGAATCTTGTGGAGTTAGAGACATTAGCTCATATCACAAAAATATTTTAGAACCAGCACTAAAAAGAGCCAAAGAAAATCCGGATTTGGAAATACCAGAAAAAATGCCTTATATAGTTATCGTAATAGACGAATTGGCAGATATTATGCAAACATATCCAAGAGAATTGGAAGCAGGGATTGTTAGATTGGCACAAATGAGTCGAGCGGTTGGAATACATTTGATAATTTCAACACAAAGACCAAGTGTTAATGTTATAACCGGTCTTATAAAAGCCAATATTCCAGCGAGAATTGCTTTACAAGTTGCTTCTCAAATAGACTCAAGAACAATTATTGATATGCCTGGAGCCGAAAAATTACTTGGAGCTGGTGATATGTTATACCTTGGTGGAGATATTGCTCAACCAGTTAGAGTTCAATCCCCTTTCATTTCCGAAGATGAGGTCAAAAAAGTTGTTAGGCATTTGGCAGAAAATCACAAATACGAATCTGGAGATAATAATATTGAATTTGAAAAAGAAGAAAATAGAAATCATGAAATATTTGATAGTATGAATATGAGAGATGATGATTTGGACGGAGATGGAGAAGATGATCTTTATGACGAGGCAAAACAAATTGTAATTTCTGCTGGAAAAGCATCTACATCTTATTTGCAAAGAAGGTTACGAATTGGTTATTCAAGAGCTGCTAGAATTATAGATTTGTTAGAAAATAACGGAGTAATTGGTCCAGCAGATGGAGCAAAACCAAGGGATGTAATAATTTCTGATTCGGATTCATCCGAAAAAGATTCAAGAAACTCTGAAAATGGCTAAAAACAAAGCATCATCAATTATAAGAGCAATTTTATTCATCTTATTTTTCGTTGGAATAATTTCTTATGCCCTTTTTAATTCAAGAGTTTTGATTGCTGGTCCACAAATAAATATTTTCAGCCATCAAAATGGTCAAAAAATAACCGATTCTAATTTGATAAAAATAGAAGGTAAAGCTTCAAACATCTCTTTCTTTTGGCTAAACGAAAGACAGATTTTTACAGATGAAAAAGGTGACTTTTCAGAAACTTTGCTACTATACCCTGGTTATAATATAATTTGGTTTACCGCAAAAGATAAGTTTGAGCGAGAAGTGCAAGAAAAAATAGAGTTAGTTTATCAAAAAGAAGTTTAGAAATTCTTTAATTTATTTTAAAAAGAATTTTATTGAGATAATTTATAATACAATTATGGCCAAAAAACAAACAAAAAAAGTTTCTTCTGACGAAAATGTTGGAAGCAAAACAGAATTACAAGAAACAATAGATGCAATCAAAAGCAAATTTGGTGATGAATCAATTATGATGCTTGGTGAAGCACGAAAAGTTGATGTTGATGCAGTTCCGACAGGTTCTATAGGGCTAGATGATGCATTGGGAATTGGTGGTATGCCAAGAGGTAGAATAATAGAAATATACGGCCCAGAATCTTCTGGAAAAACCACCCTAGCTCTACATGTTGTAGCTCAAGCACAAAAAAGGGGTGGAATATGTGCTTTTGTTGATGCAGAACATGCACTTGATCCAGAATATGCAAAAAAAATCGGAGTCAAAACAGATGAATTATTGATTTCTCAACCAGATACAGGAGAACAGGCACTAGAAATTACTGAGTCGCTTGTTCGATCTGGCAAAATCAGTGTTGTTGTAATAGACTCTGTCGCAGCACTAACTCCAAAAGACGAAATAGAGGGAGACATGGGGGCATATCATGTTGGAAAACAGGCTCGACTTATGTCACAAGCACTTCGCAAACTTGCAGGATTATGTTCAAAATCACAAACTATTGTAATTTTTATAAATCAAATTCGTATGCAAATTGGTGTTATGTTTGGCAATCCAGAGACAACTCCCGGAGGTAGAGCACTAAAATTCTATTCCTCTGTTAGATTGGATATTAGAAGAATTGCCCAAATCAAAAAGGGAGAAGAAGTTATGGGTGGCAGGGTCAGGGTAAAAGTCGTAAAAAACAAAGTCGCTGCCCCATTCAAGATGACTGAGTTTGATTTGATGTACAATGAAGGAATTTCACAAGAAGGTGAAATAATTGCACTTGGCGAAAAATACGGTATTATCTCAAAATCTGGCACAAGTTATTCATTTGGTGAAACAAAACTTGGCAGAGGATATGATGCGACCAGAACCTTCTTGAAAGAAAATCCAAAGATATTTACTGATATTTTAAAAGATATAAAAATAAAAATGAAAGAAGAGAGAGTTGCAAAATAAATTAACATTAAATATAAAAATATGCTTGCATACAACGAAATAAAAGAAAGAAAATATATTGTATTAGATGGCGATCCATACGAAGTGATTGATTCGCATGTTTTTAGAAAACAACAAAGAAAACCAGTAAATCAGGTCAAATTGAGAAACCTTATAAGTGGTAGCATTAGAGCTGAAACATTTCATGTAAATGACACTGCCCAAGAAGCTGATTTAGAAAAAAAGAAAGTAAAATTTATTTTCAAAAAGTTTAATTCAAGAGAAAAAAGAACAGAATTTTGGTTTTCTGATATTGAAAAACCAAATAGATTTGAAATATCAGAAGAGTTAATTGGTAATAATGCTGATTTTCTAAAAGAAAACACCCAAATAGAAGCTTTGGTTTTTGATGAAAAAATAATTGGTGTAACTGTTCCAATAAAAATTGAATTGAAAGTTGTAGAAGCTCCACCAGCAGTCAAAGGAAATAGTGCAACAGGAGCAACAAAACAAATAAAATTAGAAACTGGCCTAATTATAAATGCTCCCCTTTTCATAAATGAAGGTGATGTCATTAGAATAAACACAGAAAATAGAGAATATGTAGAAAGGGTTTAGTAATACAAAAATTTAGTCAAAACAAAAAACCGTAGATTATTTTTAAAATCTTCTACGGTTTTTTGTTTTGTTTTGATTACAAGATTATCTATTGATAAATGGTAACAAGCCCATAAAACGAGCTCTTTTTACCGCTTGTGCCAATTGTCTTTGCATTTTTGCAGAAACTCCTGATCTTTTTGAAGAAATAATTCTTCCAAAAGGATTTAGGAATTTTTTTAGGACATGGATATCTTTGTAATCTATGTGTGTTATATTATTTTCTTTAAAGAAACAATTTTTTGTCATAATGTTAATTCAAATTACGGACTAAAATGGAATATCCTCTGGATTGATTTCATCTTCGGGATATTCAATCTGATTACCATCGTCGACAGGTGCACCTTGAGCTTGTGGCTTATCTGTTTTCGATGTTCCTGACATACTACCAGACTTTGGTCCAAATTGCACTCTTTCTGCAATTATCTCTGTTCTGTATTTTTTTTGACCATCTTGTTCCCAACTTCTAGTTTGCATTCTGCCTTCCACATAAACATTTTGTCCTTTCTTCAAATATTGTGCGGAATTTTCTGCCTGACGACCAAAAACTACTATATTGTGATAATCTGTGGATTCTTGTCTGTTTCCGTCTCTGTCTTTGTAAACTCGGTTTGTGGCAACACTAAAATTGGTTACCGCAATTCCTGAGGGTAAAGATTTTTGTTCAGGGTCCCTTACCAAATTCCCTATTATTATTGCTTTGTTTAAATACATATCTAAATATTCGCAGAAAGTTTTGATATAGTCAAACTTTTTCTTAATTTTAAATTAATAAAAAATTTAAGAAAAATTAAAATCAAAAATTATTTTATTAATTCTTCAATTGCTTCGTCAACTTCTTTTTGATTATTTTCTTCTATTACAGGAGCATCTTCTTTTTCTGATATTTCTGATTCTTCCAAGTCAGCATCTACATCTTCAGAATTTTCTAATTCTACTTCGGCTTTTTCTTCTTTTTGAATTTTGTTTGTGCTATGTTCTGGGTCGTTTACAGTTTTTATTAACAAAAATCTTATTATGTTTTTGTTTGAATCTATTTCTTCTTTTATTAATTCAACATCTTTTGCAGTTGAATGAAATAAAATAGAACCAAAAAATGCCTGATCAAAACGATGATTTTTTTCACCTATTTTCTTTATCATTGTATATGCCAAATTGATCAATTCTAATTGATTTTCTTTGACTATTTCTGATTTGTGTTTTGATAATACTTTTTTTATTATTTCTAATTCGGCAATTGCCTTTTCTTTTGAAGCTGGAACAATATTAAAACTTAGTTCGTATAGCTTTTTTTCATTTGTTTTTTGTTCTTCTGACATGGCATTGAGATTATCATAATTATACTAAATTGGCAAATTGAAAAGCTTTTTGGCATTTGAAATTAATTGCTCAGACACAACTTCAATTGGTTGAGCCTTTATTTCGGCAATTTTTTTGACAACTTCTATAACAAAAGTTGGTTCGTTTCTTTTGCCACGATACGGAACTGGAGCCACATACGGACAATCAGTTTCGGCATGAATTCTGTCCAATGGAACAAATTTTACCAATTCAAAATATTGCGGAGCAAAAGTGATAACTCCCGTAAAAGATATATCAAATCCTAAATCCAAAAAATTTCTTGCATCTTCTATTGAACCAGCAAAAAAATGCAAATCCCCTCTCAATTTTTGTCCTGCAGTTTTTTTGTATTCTGATAATATTTGAAATATTTCATCATAAGCATCTCTACAATGAATCATTATTGGTTTATCAAATTCAACTGCAAATTCAATTTGTTTTTTAAAATTATCAATTTGAGATTTTTTAAAATCAGCCACCTTTGCAGATATTCTAAAAAAATCCAAGCCGCATTCGCCTATTCCGACTACTTTTGGATTTTTTAAAAGTGGAATAAAACGATCTTTTTGAAAATTTTGTCCTTGAGACTCAAAGCCCATTGATTGAGGATCATTTTGTGAATCATTTGGCAATTTGCTATCAAAAAAAGGATTAATATAAAGAGGATGAAGTCCTATTGTGGCAAACATATTTTGATTTTTTTCTGCCAACAACACAGCATCAATGGAAGTATTTATTTGTGTTCCAACATTTATAACAAAAACATTATTTTTTTTAGTTCTTTCAACTGCCTCTTTTCTGTCATTATCAAAATCTGTAAAATTAAGGTGAGCATGTATATCAATATATTTTAATTTTGATAAATTTGTCATTTTTTTATTTTTAAAAGTTTATTTTCTAGAAAATAAAGGAGTTGTGGGCTTTTTATTTTCCAAAATTGCACTTTTTATTTTTGAAGAAGTCTCTGGCATAATTGGAAGCAACATTTGAGAAATGTGACAAAGTCCAATTATATAATTTTTAATCAATTCTTGTCCTTTAATTTTATCTTCTTTAACAACAGAAAATGGTCTTTCTAGCTGAATTTGTTTGTCGATTAGACCAATCATGTTCCAAATAACATCAGCTGATTTTTGTAGATCAAATTTTTTTAAATGCAAAACATAATCTTTTGGCAATTTTTCCAAAAAATCTTTTGGGCTTTTTTCAATTTGACTAAAAAAATCAATTACTTCGGAAGGTGTTGAATCAAAATTATCTTCTGCCATTTTTAAAATACGACTAACAACATTTCCAACCCCATTTGCCAAATTTGCATTATAAGATTCTTTAAATTTTTCTATGGTAAAATCACTGTCTTCAAAAGCATTTAATTCTCTGATTAAATAATATCGAAGTGAGTCAGTGCCATATTCATCTATTATTTCGACCGGATCAATTACATTTCCTAACGACTTTGACATTTTTTGTCCTCCACTTGTTATAAAACCATTTATAATTATTTGATGGGAGCACGGAAGACCGCATGCCAAAAGCATCGCTTGCCATCTTGCTGATTGAAAATGCAAATTATCTTTTCCGCAATATTGAGTTGGGGTTCCGTTTGTCCAAAACTGTTCAAAATTACCACCAGCCAAAACACCGTTAAAACTATCATAATCATCTGGCCAACCAAGTGTAGAAACATAATTTACCAAAGCATCAAACCAAACATACATGACATGATTTTCATCATTTGGTACAGGAATACCCCAAGGCATTTTTTCCTTAATTCTTGAAATACTAAAATCCTCTAGTCCGTTTTGAACAAAATTTTTGATTTCTTTTAGACGAGCATCTGGTACAACAAAATTTTCTTTTTCAGAATAAATTTTTAATAATTTTTCGGCAAAGGCAGAATATTTGAAAAAATAATTTTCTTCTTCTATTTCAATTGGATCTTTATCTGGATGATGAGGACATTTTCCACCAACCAAATCTTTTTCGGTCAAAAACATTTCACAGCCAACACAATATAATCCACGATAATTTTTTTTGTAAATATAGCCATTTTTATCACAAATTTCCCAAAATTTTTGAGCTGATTTTATGTGATTTTTATCGGTTGTTCTAATAAAATTATTATGACTAATATTTAGTTTTTGACATAGATTTTTGAAATGAACAACTTTTTCATCCAAAAATTCTTGAGTTTCTTTTCCTTCTTCTTTTGCTTTTTGATAAATTTTTAAACCGTGCTCATCTGTTCCGGTATTAAAAAAAACATTATAACCAAGACTTCTTTTGTATCTAGCAATCACATCAGCTCTTGTTATTTCCATAGCAAAACCAACATGTGGTTTTGAATTAACATAAGGAAGTGTTGTTGTAATATAAAAATTTTTATTTTGTGACATTTTATTCGATAAAAACTATTGTTCTAATTTGTCCAATTCAAGTTTTTTTCTTTTTTCAACATCGCTTAGATATTCCATAACAATAGAAGCGATTGGAACTGACAAAACTATTCCCAAAAATCCAGCAATTTGTGCTCCTATAATCAAAGAAATGATTGCAATTATGGCAGGAATTCCTACTATTTTTTTTACAACCAACGGATGAATTAATTGGCTTTCAAATTGTTGAATGATTAGATAAAGACCAGCAACCAAAAGACCGAATGTAAAGCCGTCCTGAATAAAGGCAAATGCAACCGCCGGAATAGCTGCCAAAATTGGCCCGAAAACAGGTATTAATTCGAACATTCCTGCTATAAAAGCCAGAAATAATGCATTTTGTACACCCAAAATACTTAGGCCCAAATATGTCAAAACACCAACCAAAACACCCAAGACAAGTTGTCCCTGCATCCATAATCCGATTTTTTTCTGAGATCTTTTCCACAAATCAATTGCATATTTTTCATGTTGTAGTGGAACAACTATTTTTAAAAAATTAGCTACACCGTCTTCTTGTACTGCCAAATAAAAAGATAAAACTATAATTAATAGAAAACTTAGAACTCCACCAAAAATTGTACTAAGGGTGTTTATAAAACCAAATGTTGCTCCGGTAATGCTACCACTAATTCTACTTATCAAATCAGATGCTGATGTGCCAGAAAATGTTTCTAGTAATTCTTTTACCAATTGACTATCTATTTGACTCAACTGTCCTGCGGTACTGGCAATTGATTTTAGATAATCTGGCAAAGAAGCCAAAACACTATTTAGATCAGCAATCAGTGTTGGAACAAAAAAGTAAAATATTCCAGCGAACAAAATTACAACAGCCAAATATATAAACAAGACCGCCAATGTTCTTGGGATTTTTTTTGCAACAAACCATTTTGTTCCAGGTTCAACAGATGATGCGATAACTATTGCGGTCAAAACAATTAATAATAAATCCTTTATAACAAACAAAAACCAAACTAGCAGGACAATTAAGACTGATTTTAAAATTGTTCCAGCAGTAATGGTAATGTTTATTGGTTGGTTTAAATCTTTCATTACTAAATACTATACTATATTTTTAGAACCTCTTCAAATACGGTATAGTCTTTTTGGGGGCCGATAATTGCCAAGTTCAGATTTTCTTTTTTAAAAATCTCTTTCAAAACTTTTTGAACTTTTTGAGGTGTTAGGGCATTTATCTTTTTTATGTACTGCTCTGGGGTTTGGATTTTTTGATGAAATAATTCTTGATCTCCATAATACATTGCCCAAGAATCTGATGTTTCAAGGCCGTTGGCAAATGCTCCAACCACAATGTCTTTGGCTTTTTGAAATTCTATATCAGTTATTTTTTCATCTCTTATTTTTTTGAATTCTTGCATCAAAACCGAGATCGCTTCAACTGCCCTGTGATTTCCGACTCCAATTCGCACATAGAAATTACCGTGATCAACAGATGCAGAATTTGATGATTTTACATAATAACAAAGTCCCAATTCATCTCGCATTTTTTTGAAAAGACGAGAACTCATTCCCCCACTCAAAATAGTTGAGGCAAGAGAAAGTGCGGGATTTCTTTTGTCATACAAATCAAAAGATCTGAAACCAACAATCATGTGAGTTTGATCAATGTCTCGATATTTTATTTTTATTTCTGGTTTATTTTGGGAAAAATTAGTTTTTGGTTTTTTGATGATTTTTTGTTTTTTTAAATTGCCAAATTTTTTCTTAATTTCTTTCCAAATTTCACCCTCTTTTATTTTTCCAGCGACTACAACTGTGGTTTTTTGGGGAATATAATGAGTTTGATAATATTTTACAAAATCATCTCGACTAAATTTTTTAATATTTTCTTTTGTACCAATAATTGTTCGACCGGCAGGTTGATCACCGAAAAGTAGTTCGTTATACAAATCAAAAACTTTTCTCATATGTAAATCTTCGTACATATTCATTTCTTCTAAAATAACTCCCCTTTCTATATCTATATCTTTTTCTGGAAAAGTTGGGTTGATATAAAGATCCGAAATAATATCTATGATTTTTTTGATTTTTGAATGTTCGGCTTTGGCAAAATATCCGGTGTATGTTTCTCCGGTAAAAGCATTATTTTCTGCTCCCATAGAATCAAGTTCGGTTGCGATTTGATCTAATGTGCGGTTTTTGGTGCCCTTAAAACACATGTGTTCCAAAAAATGAGATAGGCCGTTTGTGGCACGATCTTCGTATTCTGCTCCAGTTTCTACCAAAACCATCATTATTGCGGTTTGTGATTCTTTCATTGGTACGGTTATGACTCTTAGACCGTTTGATAATTTTTTCTTTGTGTATTTCATGGTGAGTGTTATTTTAGCAGATTTTAAATTATTTTAGAAATTATATTTTTAATCTAACTTTTTCATTCCCGTCCTCGTTTCCTTTTTTAGTCAAGTTTCACTTAACTAAAAAAGACTGCGGAGGAATTTCAAAAGTTAGATTAAAAATCACCAATATAATTGAGAATGGCTACCAATATTCATTAATACAATAACTTCTCCAATTTCCCCATAATGAACCCGAATGTCGCCCGTGACATCAAAACTTCTCCAACCAGAAAATTGCCCAGTTAATGCATGGTTATTTAGAGAATAATGAAATTGATCATTTACAAAAATTTCCATTTTTTCAAAAAATTTTTTTTGAATTTTTGGTGATTGTTTTTGTAGCGCTTTTTTGAATTTGCGATGAAAACGAATTTGCATATTTTATTTTATGACTTATTCTAACAATCCCTTTTTCAAACTATTCAAATCTGTGTAAACTTTTGAAAGATTTTTGTTTTTTCTGACATCGTCGCGTAATTTCAAAAATTCTTTTTTTGCTTTTTCGTTAAATTCTGGTGCGAGACTCAGCACGACTCGGCGCTCGGTCACAAATTTCTTCAGAGTAGCATTGACAACTGTACTGAGAGAAACACCCAAATCGTTGGCAATTGATGTTGCTTGTTCTTTTATATCTTTGTCAATTTTTATACTAGTTGTTGTTTTCATAATACAAAGTATATACTTTGTATTATTATTGTCAAGCTAAATATTTAGGAAAATTTTATAAGTATTTCCATGACTTACTAATCCCAAATAAGATTGTATCGTTTCTTTTTTGACATCTTTTTCTCTTAGTGCATTAAGCATTCGCCTTTTGGTCGAGGTTCTCAAAACTCTGTGATGCGAAAAATGCACCCAACCCAAAAAATCTAGACCAGAATTTATTGTTTTAATAAAAACCTTATTCGGATGAATTTGCAATTTTAAATTATTTAATAAAAATTTAGAGATTTTTGGCAATAAATTTTCTAAATATGCACTATCAGCTGACAAAATTACAAAATCATCAGCATAGCGAATATAATATTTGCATTTTAATTCCCTTTTAACATAATAATCAAATTCATTCATATAAATATTAACCAGCAATTGAGAAGTCAAATTCCCCAATGGTAAACCCACGCCAACGTAACCAGAATCGAAACTATATATAATTTTTGAAAATAACCACAAAACATCTCTGTCTTTTATATGTTTTGCTAGAATATTTTTCAAAGTTTCATGATCAATATTGGCAAAAAACTTTTTGATGTCACATTTCAAAATGCAGCAGGTCCGTGTGTTGTTTTTTGAAACCTTTTGAACGAAATATTTAAATCTATTTATGGCACGATGTGTACCTTTTAGATTTCTACAAGAATATGATTCATAAATAAATTTTCTATCAAAATATGGATATAAAACACGGTAAATTGCGTGATGTAATAATCTATCAGTCACACTTGCTTTGTGAACATCACGAGGTTTTGGGTCAGAAATTCTAAATGGTTTGTATGATCCGTGTTTATAAGTTTTATTTTTTAGATCTGTGTGAAGTTTAAAAATATTATCCATCAAATGAAGAGAAAATTCTGCAACATCGGTTCTATTACGTTTTCCACATAAAAATTCTCTCCAAGCACAGAGTAAATTATCGACTGAAATGATATAATCATATTTGTTATGCATAATAATACATTAAATATTACCCCCCCCCCCGCAAAGTTTTACCAGTTCTAGAGCATTTGAAATCGGTTTATTCGATTTGGTATGAAAATTATTTAAAGATTCCAAAAACACATAGATACACTTTGGCACTCAAAATTGATAATTTATTTATCGAAATTATAGAAGGAATTTCAATTGCGGTCTTTTTAAAAAAAGAAGAAAAAATACCATGGTTAAACTTTTCAATTAGAAAAATAGAAACACTACACCTATTGTTACAAATTTTGTGGGAAACAAAGTCATTAAATAATAAAAAATATATTCAAATATCGGAAAAATTAAACGAAATTGGAAAAATGTTAAATGGTTGGAGTAATAAAATAAAAAACTCTTCCAAATAAAAATTTGAAAGAGAAACAAAATGATTTACGAGAAAGCCCAACGATTGTTGTCATTCCACCTATTGTCAGACTTGCCATTGTTGGCATTCAGCCACGATTCAGAATCGTTCCGATTGACGTTGAACACGTTCGGA